>NZ_JAOECR010000010.1:0-94251 GCF_029836955.1 Stenotrophomonas sp. GD04054
CACCTGCACGGTCACGCGGTCCTGGCGGAAGTCCATGGTCACCGCCATGCCGGGTTTGACTACCCGTGCACCGCGCGCGCCGCTGTCAGCCACCAGTTTCTTGATCGTGGCTTCGTCGGCGGTCTTGCCGGTGAAGGCCTCCAGCGCCTCCGGCCTGCATTCGTGCGCAGCATCGGCCACGGGTGCCGGCGCGGGATCGTGGGTGGTGCTGCTGCCGGCGTGACTGCAGGCGGCCAAGGGCAGGATGGCGAGCAGGACCAGGGGGCTGAGGCGCATCGTCGGTCTCCAGGCGTGGATGGTGGCGGCAGTGTCACCGCTGCCACCGTCAGGCTGCGTCAACGCCTACTGCCCGACCAGCGCCAGGGTTTCGCGCTCACGTTGTTCTTCCCGTACCAGCCGCTGCAGCAGCAGGGCCAAGGTCACCACGTCCTGGTGGTTGTGGTCGGCCACCCGGCGCAGGTTCACCGCGTCGCCGCCGCGCAGGAAGCGCAGCCATGCGCCCGGCGCTTCAGAACCGGGCAGGTCGTCCTCGCGCACCACGCGCAGCAGCTGGCGCTCGATGGTGGACAGCTTGCAGTTCTCCCACGTGCCGCGATAGCGGCGACGGGTCGGATAGAGCAGGTCGACGTGATCCAGCGCGCTGATCGGGCAACGCTGGCGGGCCAGCCGGTAGCGCGCCTTCAGCAGCGGCGCATCGTAGCTGCGGCCGTTGTAGCTGCAGAACACGGTGGACGGCTGCAGCCAGCGGGCGAAGGTGGCCAGCATCGCGTCCTCGGCGGCCATCGTCGCCATCAACAATTGGCGGATGCGCAGGCCTTCGCCGCGTTGCGGGCACACATGCCAGTCGGCGGCCCCGATCATGAAGGCGCGGGTGCCGGTGCCGCCGGCCAGGCCGGTGGTCTCGGTATCGAAGAACAGCAGGTCAAGCGGGGATACGTGTTCGCCTTCGCGGCGGGCGAAATCCAGTGACAGCGGCTGTGCCGGAATGGGCTGCGGCTGCAGCGATTCGATCAGGAACAGGCCCGGTGCGATCTCCTCACCGGGCAGCTGGCGATCCTGCGCGCTGGCGCGTGCCGGCGCGGCTACACCCCGCGAACGCAGGCCGAGCAGGCGATGCAGGCTGCCCACTTCCGGCCGACGCAGCGGTGCGGGTGCCGGTGTGGAGGCCGCAGCGCCGGTTGGCTTGTGGCGGACTTCCTGTTCGACCCAGGCGAACACCGAACGCTCGGCCGGTGGCTGCCGCGCATCATTGGCGGCAACCGGTGCCGGCGCTGCGGGCGGCGGCTCGGGCGCAGCCGGCGTGACTGCCTTCGGGTCACCGGCCTGCTTCCGCAGCAGGCGCAGCTTGTCCAGGCTCAGGCTCACGGTGCCAGCAGCTCCATCGGATCGCGCGTGGTCACCACCACGTCGGGCACGTGCCGGCAGGCCTCGCCATCGAACAGGTCCAGCACGCGCAGCGCCAGCGCACGCGGCGAGGTGTCATCCTCTTCCTGCGCGGCCAGCACCGGGCCCACGCAGGCCGGGCAGCCGGCCTTGCAGTCGCAGCGCTGCACCAGTTCGCGCGCGCGCTGCACCAGCTCGGCCTGGCGCTGCCACAGCGGTTCGCTCAGGCCGACGCCGCCGGGGAAGTTGTCGTACAGATACACGGTGGGCACGAACTCCTGCAGCAGCTCCACCACACCAGGATCTCCTTCGCTGCCGCGCAGTTGACCACGGCCGCTCTGGTCGGCAATCGCGAACCAGGCACCATCGCCGTTGCCGACCGACTTCTGCAGGTCGCGCGCATCGGCCATCACCGCCACGGTGGCGACGATGTGCAGCGCATAGGCGGCGCCGAGGAAGCCATCCAGCGCATCCTGCTTGCTGGCGAAGGCGCGCAGCAGCAGTGCCTGCGGTAGCTGCCACCACACCGCAGTGGTGTGCAGTTCCTGGTCGGGCAGGTTCACCGGGCCGTAGCCGATGTTCTCGTGGGTGTAGTAGCGGATCTTCTTGTAGCCGGCCACGCGGCGCACCACGTGCACTTCGCCATGATGCGAATCACCCCGGCCGGCCACGCCGCCGTCGAAGCGGTCCAGCACCTTGAGCTTGGTGAAGTCGATGCTGTCGGTGTAGTAATCCACATGCGTGCGGGTGACGTAGGCCTTGCGGCCGTCCCAGTCGAGCGTCTCCACCTGGTAGGGCGTGGACTGCACCATGTGGATGGCACCTTCATACAGGGTGAGTGCGGCAGCGGAATAGTCGACCTCGGCGATGATCTGCTGGCGGCCATCGCTGCGATCGACCACCACGAAGTTGCCATCGGCCACCGCACGCAGGCTGACCGCGTTGGCCGGGTAACTGTCGGCGATCCATTCCCAGCGCTCGCCTTCGCGGTGGATCACTTCTGTCTCTGCCAGCGCTTCCAGGAACACTTCCGGGTCGATCGGGCCGAAGCCATCGCCGACCCGGAACGGCAGCTCGAACGCCGCGCAGCGGATGTGGTCGAACAGGATCAGCGGCTGGTCCGGCGCGATGCGCGCGTGCTCGGGCGAGGCCTCGGCGAAGAAGTCCGGATGCCGCACCACGTACTGGTCCAGCGGCTGCGAACTGGCCACCATCACCCCCAGCGCTGGCTGCTGACGGCGGCCGGCACGGCCGAAGCGCTGCCAGGTGGCGGCCACGCTGCCGGGGTAGCCGTTGAGGATGACCACGTCCAGGCTGCCGATATCCACGCCCAGCTCCAGCGCCGAGGTGCTGACGATGCCGTCGATGTTGCCGGCGCGCATCGCACGCTCGGTCTCGCGGCGTTCGGTGGGCAGGTAGCCGCCACGGTAGGCGCGGATGCGCGGCGGCTTGCGCGGGTCGTGGTCGAAGATGTCCTTCAGGTACTTGGTCAGCACCTCGACCATCAAGCGGGTCTGCGCGAACACCAGGGTCTTCAGCCCGGACTTGATCGCAATGCGTGCGATGCGGTTGCTCTGCGAGCGTGCCGAGGCGCGCAGGCCCAGGTCCGGATTGATCACCGGCGGGTTCCACAGCAGCACCTGCTTGGGCCCGCTGGGCGCGCCGGATTCGGTGATGGCGGTGACCGGTGCCTCGATCAGCGCCTCGGCATGCGCCTGCGGGTTGCCGATGGTGGCCGAGCACAGGATGAACTGCGGTTGCACGCCGTAGAACGCGCAGATGCGCTTGAGCCGGCGCAGCACGTTGGTGACGTGGCTGCCGAACACGCCACGATAGGTGTGCACTTCGTCGATGACGACGTAGCGCAGGTTCTCGAAGAACTGCGCCCACTTGGTGTGATGCGGCAGGATCGCCTGGTGCAGCATGTCCGGGTTGGACACCACGATGTCGCCGTGCAGGCGGATGGCCTGGCGCGCATCGCCGGGAGTGTCGCCATCGAAGGTGAAGGCCTTTACGCCCAGATCGCCGGCGCGGTTGAGTTCCAGCAGCTCGGCCACCTGGTCCTGGGCCAGTGCCTTGGTCGGGAACAGGTACAGCGCCTTGGCCTTGTCCTGCATCGCCGCGCTGACCACCGGCAGGGTGTAGCACAGCGACTTGCCGCTGGCGGTGGGGGTGACGATGGCCACGTGCTCGCCGCGCTGGCTGGCGTTCCAGGCCTCGGCCTGGTGGCTGTAGAGCTGTTCGATGCCACGCGCCTTCAGGGCGGCAGCCAGTGCCGGCGGAACCGAATCGGGAATGGGCGCATAGCGGCCTTCGCGGCCGGGAATGGCAAAGCTGCCGGTGATGCGGTCCTGGTAGCGGCGCTGCAGGCGCGCGCTGAGCAGTGCGCCGTCGCGGGCGGGCAGGCCATCGCGGGTGGCGAGCTTCTGCTCGGCATCGGCGGTGCGCTTGGCGAGTTCGTAAGCCATGGAAAGTGGAGCCGGGACGGATTGCGAGGGGTCACATGGCACCACACTCACGTCTCAGGATGTGAGACACCGCACACCAAGGGCATGAACCGTTCAGTGCTCGCGTCCCGTGGCGTCGCCGCATCTCCCCTGGCTGAACAGCTGCCAGTGCAGCAACGAAATCTGAAGCCGGCATCCGTATCCTTGGGTGCTGGACGCAACCAACAGGGTGGATGGCTGTGGCACGACGTGGAACGCAGGGAGCCGTCCTGGCCAGCATGCTGCTGGCCGGTATCGCGCAGGCGCAGCAGGCCACGCCGGTAGCGGTGCCCGACCCAGCGCCCGAACCTCCTGCAGATGCGCCGGCGGCAACCACCGCGCCGATCTCCACCACCCTGCCGCAGGACAACGTCACCACCCTTGGCGAAGTGCGTGCGCTCAAGCCCGAAGACGAGCCGCTGGATCTGTACCGTTTCAAGAACCCGGTGAAGTTCGGCGACAACCGCTTCAGTCGCGACTGGAGCGAACCGCCGTCGCCGGAGCAGGTCAGCATGGGCGGTGGCTACATCATGATGGGCGTGGTCAAGGGTGTGATGGCGGCGGCCAAGGGGATCAACAAACTCACCGGCGGACCGGCGCAGATCCAGGCCGCCGTGGCGCGGCCACCGCCGGAGCTCAGTGCCGAACAGCAGCAGCGTGCGCTGCGGTTCTCCCGGGAGCAGGATGCCGGCGATGCACCGCCGGTGAAGTAGGCCGGTATATCCTGCCGGCTCCCCACCGCTAGTGCTGCCATGTTCCTGCGTTCGATCTGCCTGCTGGCCGCATTGCTGCCGGCGTCCGCCTTCGCCGATGGCATCGCCGATGATGGCGCCTGCCGCAATGGCGCGTTTCCCTCTGAACAGAGCCGGTTCGCTCTGGCGCGGGTGGTCGATGCGCCCCGTCTGTACCTGCTTGGCGACATGGACGGCTGCCCGGCGAAGGGCGAACCGGCCTGCCGACAGCGCAGCTATGTGGTCAATGGCGATACCGTGGTGACCGGGCGTGATCTTGGCCGCTACCGCTGCGCGTTCTTCCCGAACAAGGTGGGTGGCAGTGCTGGTTGGGTGGACCGCAGCAAGCTGCAGGCATTGCCGGTGGTCGTGCCGTCGCTGCAGGATTGGGCGGGCCACTGGAAGGACGGCGACAACGGCCTGCGCATCACCGTGCAGGGCGGGCAGCTGCATGTGGAGGGTGACGCCTACTGGCCCTCCGCCAACCCCACGCCGGAGCAGCGTCCCTACGGGCCGAACATGGGCCAGGTGGAAGCGCGCGCGGCGCCGCGTGGTGCCGATGTCGAGTTTGTAGAGGACACCTGCAAGGTGCGCGTGCATTCGCTGGGGGAGGTGCTGATCGTGGCCGACAACAGCGAATGCGGTGGCATGAACGTGCGCTTCAACGGCGTGTACCGGCGCGCCGGCACGCGTTGACCCCGCGGAAAGGCGCCAACCAAGGTTGGCATCTACCAGGGCAACCGGCCAGTAGATCCACGCCATGCGTGGATGCTGTCCGCGATCCAATCGATGGGCTCAGCGTCGCCGTTCCAGCCACCACAGCAGCGATGCGCACAACACGAACGCCAGCCACCACGGCCAGCGTGGGCCTGCCACGGGTTGCATCACTGACGCGTCTGCCGGCGTGCTGGCAGCCAATGCACGCGTGGTCGCATCGATCATCGCCTGCCGATGCAGCGTCGGTGCATCCTTCGGATCGAACACATAGCGCCAGACAACGCTGCCGCCATGCTGCAGGCGCTGCCAGCCTGCCTCACGGGCCCACCAGCCGACGCAGCGCAGCGCCGACGTCGCGCCATCGACGATCAGGGGTACATCGTCGCCACGCTTGTTGAAGACCTGCAGCGGCGCCTGCACACCGCACAGCGCCTGCCGTTCGCCTGCCCAGCTGATCGGTTGCGGTGACCACAGCGCATCAGCGCTGCCCTGTGCGCGTGCCAGCGTGGCCACCACGCCGCTCCACAGTTCGCCGTGGCGGTCGTCGCGCCCGGCCAGTACCCAGCGCCAGCTGTCGGTCAGCGGCAGCAGGCCGATGCGGCCCTTGCCGGCAGCGCGCCAGCCACCGACAGCCTTGCCCGTGCCATCCTGCAGCAGGGCGGTGCTGCCCGGTGCCTGCAGCGCGAGTGCTTCCAGCACAGGCAGGGGAGCATTGTGCGAGCTGCGGTCAGCCTCTTCGCCGTAGCCGGTCGGCAGCGTACCCGCGGCGAGCGGGCCACGCCGTGCGGCGAGGACCGCGCTGTCGCCGTCGCCGGGAAGTTCGAGGGCGTGGCTGCTGCCATCGCCTTGCACCGGCAGGCCCAGATCGCGGAGGCGCTGGCGCGCGCTGGCCGAAGGTGCGCCCGCACCGCGTACCAGCACGCCCAGTCCCTCGCGCAACGCCTGCCGCACGGCAGCCAGCTGGCCGGCACTCAATGCGGCCAGGCTGCGCTCGTCCAGCAACAGCAGATCGCTGCGCGCGAGTGACGCCGCATCCAGCGCGACCGCGCCATCTCCCACGCTGACACCCGCCCCGGTATCGGCCTGCACCTGCACGCGGATGCCGGCATCGGCCGCCCAACGCCGCAGATACTTCAGCTCTGGACCCGGCGCGCTGGCGCGCACCAGCAGGCGCAGCGGTGCGGCCGGCAGGGTCTGCTGCGGCACCGGTACGCTGTCCACCACATGGCCGTCGGCGTCAAGCAGGCGCAGCTGGAACACGCTGCGGCCTTCGGCGCGGGCGATGCCGCTGAGCTTCACGCGCCCGTCCTCGGCAACGTCCGTGCGATCAACCACGCTGTCGGCGGGGTCGAGCAGCTCTGCTTTCGCTTTCGCTTTGGCCGCGCCACGCGCCTGTGCCTGGACGTCAAAACGAGCACCGGGAGCGACATCGGCCGGTGGTTGCAGTGCGATCCAGCCGCGCGGCTCCGGTGCGGCCTGCCAACGTACATCCGGCGGCAACACCGCGTCGCGATCACGTGCGGCGAGGCCAGCACCGACCAGCGTCAGCGTGGCGGCCGGATGCTGGCGCAGCGCGGTGGCCAGGTCGGGTACGCGCTGTGCGCCGGGCACATCGGCAGCTTCCGGCAACAGCAACAGCGGGCCTTCGCTGCCCGGGAGTGCGCCGTCCTTGCCGGCATCGGTTCCGAGCACCACCAGCCCGCCTGCAGGTTGCTGGCGGGTGAGCGGCACCAGGCAGAAATACAGCAGCGCGGCGACGATGATCTGCAGTGCGATCACGATCCACCGGCGGCCAGGGTGCGCGGTGTTTCCACGCAGCTGGCGCACGCTGGCGAAGACCACGATCAGGGCGAGTGCCAGTGCAATCCACAGGTTCACAGCGGAGGCGTTCATGGCTGCGCCTCCAGCGCATCAAGGTACCGCTGCCCCATCGCATCGGCGGCACTGCGCCGCATCACCTGCGGCAGCGGACGCTGCAGCGCCCGCCACAACTGTGCACGCAGGCGCTGGCGACAGTCGTGGCAACCGGGCTCGATGCGCAGCTGCTCGATGGCCGCAGCCAGATCGAGTGCATCGGGCAGGTAGGCCGCGTTGCGCTGCTGCCAGGTCGCGAGCGCATCCAGATCCGGCGCGCCGGTGTCGTCGCCGAGACGCTGCCAGGCTTCGACGATGGCCGGATCGGGCGGGGTGCGGGCGGCCAGCGGCAGTTCACGACTGGCCAGCCCGGCACGGTCACCGCCGAGGCGGCGGCCCTCATCGATCGGTGGCAGCTCCGGCCCGACCCGGGCCAGATAGATGCGTTCGGCCTGCTGCACCTGCTTGATAAAACCCAATGCCTTGTAGGCGAAGGGCAATGCCTGCTCCGGACGGCCCTGGCGCAGCTCGCCTTCGGCCGACCACATCTGGTCCAGCGCGGCCTTCAACGTGGCGCGGGTCTGCGGATCGAGCAGGGTGGCCGCCTCGGCGTGGTCATGGGTGTGTCCGTATTCCGAGAGCACGTCGGTGGCGCTGCCGAACACCGATGGCGTATCGGCATTGGACGCCTTGCCGCCGTGATCGTGGCCATGCTCATCGTGCGCTCCGGCCTCGGCGCCATGGTCGTGGTCGTGATCGTGATCGTCTGCGGCGGGCGTATCGCTGGTGGGCAGGTCGCTGGTCGGCGGTGGCTTCGGCGCACCTTCGCTTTCCTCACCCAGGAACTGGCCGTAGCGCAGGCGCAGGATGCGCTGATCGACACCGATCGCATCGCTGCGCTTCACGAAGTCCTCGGCGGCCAGGCTGCGTCGTTGCCGGATCAGCGCTTCGGCATCGATGATGATCTGCCGCTGGCTGCGGAAGTAGGCCGGCAGGGTCTTCTTGATGCGGCCCTCGAGCTCTGCACCGAGCGCGACTTCGGCGCTGGGCAGGCGCAGGATCACGCTGCTGCTGCGTCCGGTCTGCGGCGTGGGCGCATGGTTGTCGCGCACCTCCAGCTGGGCGATGACATCGTTGCCCGGTTGTGCGCCCAGCGCAGCCAGATCAAGGGTGTGGGCGAAACGCCGCGCGGTGGCTTCGCCGCTGCCGGCAAGCGTGACGCTGCGCTTCACGAAGGTGATGTTCTCGCCGCTGCCCTGGGTGGTGGTGATCGACAGCGTTGCCTGCGCCGCGACACCGTAATCGTCGCTGGCCTCGAAGCGCAGCGCCCACTTGCGTTGCCCCGGCGTGCCCAGCACCAGGCTGGCGGAGGGCTCCAGCACGCGCACGCTGGGCGCGCGGTCGGCCACTACATCCAGCCGATGCAGGCGGGTCTCTGCCAGTGCCGGTTCGCTCACCACGCGGTACAGCACCGGCGTGCGTGCCACATCCTGCGCCTGCCACTGTCCATCGTGCTCGCTCAGTGGCAACCGGCGACCATCGTGGAACTGCAGCCATGCCTTGTCCGGTGCGTGGTCGAAGCGCAACGACCACGACAGCTGGCTGTCGGCGGCGACCTTGGCATCCAGTGCGTTCTGGGTGAGCGTGGACTGGCCGGTATAAGCCGGTGCGTCGATGCGCAGGCGGGTGGACTGCAGGTGCAGTGGGCCCGCGGCAGCCGTGCTGCCAGGTGCCGCCGTACGGGCTGGCGCGGAGACGGGGCTGGAACGTGGCCAGCCGACTGCCAGTGCAACGATGGCCAGGCCTGCGATCCCGCACAACGCCAATGCCCCACGCGGCCAGCGCGGACGCAGTTCCGGCATCGCGCGTTCCAGCGTGGCCAGCACATGTGCGCGCTGGCGCTGCTGCAGCGGATTGAGGGTGAGCGTATCGGCGAACAGCAGATCGGCGCTGTCCTCGCTGGCACCACTGCCATCGAGTTGGCGCTGCAGCCACTGGCGGTCCAGCTGGCGGGCACGTGCAGTGGCGAAGGCCGCGCAGGCGAGCAGGCTGACCGTGGCGACCACGCAGGCGATATCGAAACCGGACAGCCGCAGTGCGAGCGCCGTCGCAGCCAGCGCCCACGGCAGGCCCAGCAGCAGGGTGATGGCGGCGCGGCGACGACGCGCACGTTGCCAGGCATGCTGCAGCGTCTTCATGCGATCGCCCTGCGCCGCGCGCTGCTGGCCATCCAGCGTTCCAGTGCGAACAGCAGCACGATTGCCAGCAGAAGCCACGCCGTGGGCTCACGCACCGGCGACGCTGCGGCGGGCAGTGCAATCTGGCGCGGCGCCTGGTCCTGTGCATCGCCCACGCGTGGCGACGGCGGCGGCTGCAGGGCCAGCAGCAGGGAACGCGGCAGCTGTGGATCGCGCAGCGCGGTGTTGCTGGCGGCATCCCAATCACCCGGTAGTGACAGCAGGCGGCCAAGGCCGACACGTTGCTGCCACAACAGCGGCACGCCTTCGGCGCTGCGCAGCAGGACCTGGGCTTCCGTGGCGGGCTTGGCGGCGATCAGCACACTGCCGCCGTCGCGCAGCCAGGCCTGCCAGTTCGCCGGCAGTGCGTCGTTGCGGCTCCATACGCCGATCTCGCCGCGTTCGGGCAGGGCATCCGCCACCAGAGGAGCGAGCGGCGCCTGCACGCCCCATGCGCGCTGCAGTGCATTCAACCAGTGCTGGGCAGCGGCCGAAGCATCGCTGTGCACGCGCAGGCGCGGCGACGTTGCGGCACGCGGTTGCGCAGTGACCGGCATCGGCTGCGTGTGCCATTGCACCTCACGCGACAGCTGCAGGCGGGCGCCATCCAGGCCGGGCAGGGGATCGGGAACGTGCACGGTCAATGCGGTGCCAACGGGCAGCTGCGTGTCCAGTTCGCGCAGCAGGCTGGGCAGGGATGCGCTGGCTGCGGGGGGCGCCTGATCAATGGCCGGGAAGCCGGGTGCCAGCCAATGCCAGTTGCCATCCTTGGCCGTGCCACGCAGCGCCGTGGCATCCAGTCCTGGGGCCACCACCGTCCACGCACTGGGGGTCGGAGCGGGACCGGTCAACGCAGGCCGTGCCAGCAACAAGGCCAGCGCGGCCAGCAACAGCAGGCGCACCAGCAGCAACGGCCAGTCATCGAAGCGGATGCGCTGGCGCGGCCGGATCTGCACGCGCAGCCAGCGCAGCGCGGCAAAATCCAGCGGCGTATACGGATGGCGGCGGGCGAGGTGAATCAGCAGCGGCAGCAGCCACGCGGCCAGCGCTGCCAGCCCCAGCGGGAACAGCAGGGTCATGGATCGCCCCCACGGCCGAACAGCGCCTGCAGCGGCTGGTCCAGCGGCTGGTCGAGCCAGCCGGCTGCGCTGGCAATCCCGCTGGCCTGCAGCCGCGACTGCAATGCGGTACGTGCGTCGGCGAAGCGCTGCAGGTAGTCGGCGCGGATCGCCGCGCCATCGCCCAGCAGTTCCTCGCCGGTTTCCGGGTCGCGGAAGCGGTGGCCGGCGTCGAATGGGAAGTCGCGTTCGTCGGCAGTCAGGATCTGCAGCAGGGCCACTTCACGGCGCGCGCTGGCCAGTTGTTCCAGCAGCACGATGCTGGCTTCATCAAAGCCATCGCCAATGGCCAGCAGCATGTCGCCGGGGCGTACGCGTTCCCACAGCGGGCGTAGTCGATCCGCCGATGGCCAGCCGCCGCGTGCCTGCAGCGCATGAAGTTGAAGGTGCACGCGGTCGCGTTGGCGTGCGCCGCTCGCTGCGGGCACCAGCTGCAGCCCATCGCCATTGATCGCCAGCAGGCCGAAACGGTCGCCCTGCTGCAGGGCCAGCTCGACCAGGCAGGCGGCAACGCCGCGCATATGATCCAGGCGCGTGCGCTGTGGTGCCGCGCGATCGGCCTGGCCGGCCGAGGCGGTGGCATCGAGCAGCAGCCAGACCGTAATCGGGCTTTCGCGCTCGGATTCGCGCACGAAGAAGCGGTCCGAGCGGGCGTACAGCTTCCAGTCGATCTGGCGCAGTTCGTCGCCCGGCTCGTAGGCCCGGTACTGAGCGAACTCCAGGCCGGCACCACGGCTGCGGCTGGCGTGCTGGCCGATGCCGCTCGCACCGCTGGCCAGGCGCGGCCGCAACCGCAGCAGGCGCAGGCGCGCACGCAGTTCCGGTGGCAACGTCAGCGGGGCACCTGCGTTCACGCGTGGCTCAACCCGGGAACGGCACGGCCTGCAGCAGGGCGGCGACCACGTCGTCGGCACGCTTCTGCTCGGCCTCGGCGGCGAACGACAGCAGCAGGCGATGGCGCATCACCGGTGCGGCCAGTGCCTGCACATCCTCGCGGGTGGCGGCGAAGCGGCCCTGCAGCAATGCGCGTGCCTTCGCCGCCAGCACCAGCGACTGCCCGGCGCGCGGGCCGGCACCCCATTTCACCCACTGGTTGATCGCCGCCGGTGCGCCTTCGCCTGGGCGGCTGGCGCGCACCAGGCGGGTGATCCAGGCCAGCACATCAGGGCTGACATGCACCTGGCGCACCGCGGCCTGCAGCGCGATCACCGCTTCGGCATCCATCACCTTCGGCACCGCGTCGGTGGCACCGCCGGTGGTCTGTTCCAGGATCTGCCGCTCTTCGTCCTCGCTCGGGTAATCCACCAGCACGTGCAGCAGGAAGCGGTCGAGCTGTGCCTCCGGCAGCGGGTAGGTACCGGCCTGCTCGATCGGGTTCTGCGTAGCCAGCACGAAGAATGGCGCGGGCAATGCGTAGGTGGTGCCGGCGTAGCTGACCGTGCGTTCCTGCATCGCTTCCAGCAGCGCGGCCTGGGTCTTGGGCGGGGTGCGGTTGAGTTCGTCTGCGAGCAGCAGGTGGGTGAAGATCGGGCCCTGCTGGAAACGGAAGTGGCGATGGCCGGTGCCGTGGTCTTCCTCCAGCAGCTCGGTGCCGAGGATGTCGCTGGGCATCAGGTCCGGGGTGAACTGCACGCGCCGGAACTGCAGTTCCAGCGCCTGCCCGAGCGAGCGCACCAGCAGGGTCTTACCGAGCCCGGGCGCACCTTCCAGCAGGCAGTGGCCGCCGGCCAGCAGGCCGATCAGCAGCTGTTCGACCACGGTGTTCTGGCCCACCACGGCGCGTGCAAGCGCGGCGCGCAGCGCATCCAGGCGCGGCAACAGGGAATCGAGGTCGGGGGAAGTCATGGTCGTGCAGGTCCTATCAATTGTTCAACGCGTACATCACGATGTTGACGCCGAAGCGGGTGTTGTCTTCGGCCAGGAAACGCTTGTTGCGCCAGTCGTAGTCCCACTCGCAGCCGTAGTCCTTGTTGCTGTAGAGCAGGCCCAGGCGGCCATCGACCTCGATGCCCTTCAGATAGTCGTGCACCAGGTCGTCGCCCCAGCCGTTGAGTTCGAAGCTGGTGGCGGGCGGGCCATCGGGGAAGCGGAAGAAGCTGCGGTACAGCGGGTGGCTGTTGGGCAGCTTCTGCAGTGCCTTGGGACCAAACAGGCGACCCATCTGCGCCTCGAACGAGGTGGCGAACAGGCCGTCGATATCGTGGTTACAGTCGTCGACGAAGACGAAGCCGCCATTGCGCACATAGCGCACGAAGTTCTGCCGCTCGGCGGCGTTGAACTCCACCAGCGTGTGCCCGGCCAGGTAGCAGAACGGCGCTTCCAGCATGCGCGGATCGGCCAGCGCCACCACATGCTCCTGCGGATCCACGCGCAGCGAGGTGTAGTCGATCAGCGAGGTGATCAGGTTGGACGGCATGCGCGCGTCCACATCCCAGTCGCCGGAGTCGTACTGCAGGCGGGTGAACCAGAAGTCGTAGCGCGAACTGCGCGGGCCTGACTGCGCCAAGGCCGGCAGCGCCGCCGCCGAAGCGGCAGCGGCCAACCAGCGCAGGCAGGCCCGGCGATCCATCAGACCGCGTCGGACAGCGAGGTGAAGGTGAAATCGCGCAGCTTCATCGGCGGGATCATCATCACGTAGCTGGATTCATCACCGGCCACGCGCACCGGCTTGCCCAGCTCTTCGATGTTGTTGAGCATGATCACCGGCGATTCGTTGAAGCGGAAGTTCTTCACCGGGTGCTTGATCTGGCCGTTCTCGATGTAGAAGGTGCCGTCGCGGGTGAGGCCGGTCAGCAGCACGGTCTGCGGATCGACCATGCGGATGTACCAGGTACGGGTGACCAGGATGCCCTTCTGGGTGCCGCGCACCAGCTCGGCGGTGCTCTTGTCGCCACCGCTCATCAGCAGGTTGCCCGGCGTTGCCTTGGCGGTCTTGCCCTGCTTCTGCGCCCAGAAGCGCGAGTAGTCCAGGTTGGCGATCTTGCCGTTCTCGATGATGGCCATGCGCTCGCGTGGCATGCCTTCGCCGTCCCACGGCAGCACCGGTGCGTCCGGATGCCACGGATCGGCAATCATGGTCACGCGCGGGTCGTAGACCTGCTCGCCCAGCTTGTTGCCGCCGCCTTTCTTCGACAGGAAGCTGCGGCCCTCATCGGCCGAGCGTGCGCTGAAGAAGTTCATCATGAAGCTGATCAGGCCTGCGGCCGCGGCCGGTTCCAGGATCACCGTGTACTTGCCCGGCTCCAGCGCCTTGGCTTCGGCCGATTCGGTGGCCTTGCGCATGGCGATGAGGATGTCCTGGTCGGCCTTGAAGTCGGCGGCATCCTTCAGGTTGCGGCCGACCCAGCCCGAACCGCGGCCATCTTCGGTACGCACGGTGCAGGTGTAGTCGAAGTTGGTGGTGCGCTGGTAGGCGAAGTTGCCGTTGCTGTTGGCGGTGGCCTGGAAGCCCTGGCCGTCCTCGAGGAAGCCGGCGGCGATCAGGCCGTGGCCACGGCACGGGGCGATCGAATCGGCGGCGACCTTGGCGCGGAAGGCCGGATCGATCGCAGCGGTGGATTCGCTGAAGGTCGGGCTGGCGCGATAGCTCTGCTTGCCGATGGCCGGCATGAACTCCGGGTTCTCCGGCGCCAGGCGGGCCAGGTCTTCAGCACGGCGCACCACGCGTTCCAGCGCGGCATCGTCGAACTCGTTGATCGAGGCAGTGCCGACGCGTTTGCCGAAGGCAACGGTGACCGCCAGCTCGGTGTTGTCGACGATGCCGCTGGTGGAGACGTTGTTCAGTGCGAAACGGATGTTGCCGCTGATCGCGCCGGCCAGCACGGCGGTGCACTCGTCGGCCTTGGACAGGGCGATGACCTTGTCGAGGATGGCCTTGGCCTGGGCTTCGGTGAAGATACTCATGGTGTAAGGGCTCCTGACCGATCAGCCGAGGCTGCGTGCGGTGTTGATGACGTTGATGCCGTTGAAACGCGCGGTCGACGAACCGTGCGAGACCGCCGAGACCTGGCCCGGCTGGCCCTTGCCGTCGAAGAACGAACCGCCCAGGCGGTAGTCGCGCTCGTCGGCGACGGCGGTGCAGGCATTCCAGAACTCCGGCGTGCGGATCTGGTAGGCCACGTCTTCCAGCATGCGGGTGATCTGGCCGTTCTTGATCTCGTAGAACAGCTGGCCGCCGAACTGCGCGTTGTAGCGCTGCTGGTCGATCGAGAACGAACCATCACCGATGATGTAGATGCCGTTCTCCACGTCCTTGATCAGGTCCGGCACGCTCAGCGGCTTCTTGCCCGGTGCCATCGACACGTTGGCCATGCGCTGGAACTGCACGCTGGACCACGAGTCGGCGTAGCAGCAGCCGTCGGACTCGGTCTTGCCGAGGATGTGGGCCTGGTCGCGGATGGTCTGGTAATCCACCAGCTTGCCGTTGCTGATCAGGTCCCAGCGCTTGCACTTCACGCCTTCATCGTCGTACGCCACCGCACCGAGGCTGCCCGGCTGGGTCTTGTCGGCGAAGATGTTGACCAGCTCGCTGCCGTACTGGAAATGCTGTTCGCGCTTGTCCAGGGTGGCGAAGCTGGTGCCGGCGTAGTTGGCTTCGTAGCCGAGCACGCGGTCCAGCTCCAGCGGGTGGCCGATCGACTCATGGATGGTCAGCCAGGTGTGCGACGGGTCGAGCACCAGATCGTACTTGCCCGGCTTCACCGACGGGGCCTTCAGCTTTTCCTGCGCCTGCTTGGCGGCGGCGATGGCATCTTCCTTCATGTTGTAGGAAGAGCTGTAGTTGACCACGCCATTCGGGCTGACCACCTTGCCGGCAGCCGCGCCGTCCAGATACTCGTAGCCCAGGCCCATCGGCGAGGACAGGCCTTCGCGGGTACGGAACTTGCCGCTGGACTTGTCGATGGCGGTGATCGTCATCGGTGCCCAGATGCGGTGCACGTCCTGGTCGATATAGGAACCATCGGTGGAGGCGAAGTACTTCTGCTCGTTGACCAGGAACAGCATCGAGTTGACGAAGCTGGCACCGGCGCCCATCGCCGCAGCGTTGACGTCCAGCAGCAGGCCGACCTTGTCCTTGATCGGCACTTCCATCGCATTCTTGCGGATAGGCGTGCGCCAGCTCACCTCACCCACGCCCGGCGCCTTGGCCAGCTGTACCGGTGCGGTCTGCACGCCGGCATTGGCCTTGGCGATTGCTGCGGCCTGCTGCGCGGCCTTGGCTACATCGGCCGTACCCAGCGCATTGGTGGCGGCGAAGCCCCAGGCACCGTTGACGATCACGCGGATGCCCACGCCGGTGGACTCGGTGTTCACCACGTTCTGCACCTTGTCCTCGCGGGTGATCACGAACTGGCGCAGGTAGCGGCCAATGCGCACGTCGCAGTAGGTGGCACCGGCCTGGCGGGCAGCGGCCAGCGCCGCATCGGCCAGGCGCTTCTTCAGCCCCAGGTCCAGCGTGCTCTGCAGTTGTTCGGCGGCAATCGCCTTGCCGAAGAAGGAAGGCACGATCAGCCCGCCCGCGGTAAGCCCGGTCAGGGCCAGGAAGTCACGTCTTTGCAAGGCTGCTCTCCATGTCGAAGGATGGGTGGCTCAAGCGCCGAGACTGCGCGCGGTGTTGATGATGTTGATGCCGTTGAAGCGGGTGGTGGACGAACCGTGCGAGACCGCCGAGACCTGGCCGGGCTGGCCCTTGCCGTCGAAGAACGAACCACCCAGGCGGAAGTCACGCTCGTCGCAGATCGCAGTGCAGGCATTCCAGAATTCCGGCGTACGGATCTGGTAGGCCGCATCCTCGACCATGCCGGCGATCTTTCCGTCCTTGATCTGGTAGTACAGTTGGCCGCCGAACTGCGCGTTGTAGCGCTGCTGGTCGATCGAATACGACCCGCGGCCGTGGATGTAGATGCCGTTCTCCACGTCCTTGATCATGTCCTCGACGCTGAGTGGCTTTTTGCCAGGTGCCAGCGAGACATTGGCCATGCGCTGGAACTGCACGCTGGACCAGGAATCGGCGTAACTGCAGCCGTGCGAGGCGTTGCGGCCGAGGATGTGGGCCTCATCGCGGGTGGCCTGGTAATCGACCAGGATGCCGTCGCGCACCAGATCCCAGCGCTGGGTCTTGACGCCTTCGTCGTCGTAGCCGACCGCACCGAGGCTGCCCGGTTGGGTCTTGTCGGCGAAGAAGGTGACGATGTCGCTGCCCCAGCGGAAACCGGCATCGCGCTTGTCCAGCGTGGCGAAGCTGGTGCCGGCGTAGTTGGCTTCGTAGCCGAGCACGCGGTCCAGCTCCAGCGGGTGGCCAACGTTCTCGTGGATGGTCAGGAACAGGTTGGACGGGTCCAGCACCAGGTCGTACTTGCCCGGCTTCACCGACGGCGCCTTCAGCTTCTCGCGCGCGTGGCGGGCGGCGGCGATGGCGTCCTCGACCGGGTCGTAGGAATCGCGGTAGGCGGTGATGCCCCCGGGCAGCTGCACCTTGCCGCGCGCATCGCCATCGAGGAACTCGTAGCCCATGCCCATCGGCGAGGACAGCCCGGCACGGGTGCGGAACCTGCCGCTGGCCTTGTCGATGGCGGTGGCAGTGAACGGCAGCCAGATGCGGTGGATGTCCTGGTCGATGAACGAGCCGTCGCTGGAGGCGAAGTACTTCTGTTCATTGACCAGGAACAGGGTGGAATTGATGTAGTCGGCGCCCGCATTCAGCGCGGCGGCGTTGAGCGCCAGCAGCAGCTCGACCTTGTCCTGGATCGGCACCGCCATCGCGTTCCTGCGCACCGGGGTCTGCCAGTGCACCTCGCCCACCGACGGCGTCGGTGCCAGCTGCACCGGCCGGGTCTGGATGCCGGCGTTGGCGCGGGCGATCGCTGCGGCCTGCTCGACCGCCGCGCGCACGGCAGCCTCGGTCTGCTGGTGGGTAGCGGCAAAGCCCCAGGCGCCGTTGACGATCACCCGCACGCCGATACCGGACGATTCGCGGTTGGTCACATTGCCGACCTGGTGCTCGCGGGTGATGACCGACTGGTTGAGATAGCGGCCGATGCGCACGTCGCAGTAGCTGGCCTTGGCGGTGCGTGCGGCGGCGAGCGCAACGTCCGCCAGGCGTCTGCGCTGGGCGGTATCGACCGGGGCGAGCAGCTGCTCGGCGGCGATGGCACGGGAATGCGGCAGCAGCAGGCCCGCCAGGCCCAGACCGGAAAAAGCCAGGAACTCACGTCGTTGCACAGCGTTTCTCTCTCTCGCTTGCGTGCGGTTGGCAACGGGCCGGACCGATCACGTCAACTCCTCGACTTTCGCCAGCGCGGCGCGTCCGGGCAAGTGACTGCAGTCATGGTTGGGTGGGTTTCGGCAGGGCTTGCAGCCCTGCACCTGCTCAATGCAACGGCAACGGCAACGGCCAAAGCCAGAGCGGCATTCCGTGGGTTGGTGGGGCGGTGTCGGACTGCGGGGACGCCGCAAGTACGTCCCTGTAGGCTTGGCAGCCACATCCATGCGGCTGACACCCCGCAATCCGACACCGCCCCACCTTCGACAGGTTCACTCGGCTGTTGGTAGGTGTCGACCTTGGTCGACACGTCTGTCAGATATCGATGTCAGATATCGAAATGTATCCGGGGTCAGAGCCGTTCCGACAGACCGCAGAAAACTGTCGAAGGCGGGATGGGTCCGGTTGCGGGGGCGTGAGCGCCATGGATGGATTCACGGCGTCCCCCGCAACCGGATCCACCCCGCCATCCCACAGGAAGCCCGCTGTTGCAGTTGCTTTGGCTGTTGCTGTTGCTCCGGCTCCTGCGGGTGCAGGGCTGCAAGCCCTGCAGACACCCCCTCGTGCACAATGGGGCCGACCCCGCCTGGACACCGTCCATGATGTCGAGCAAGCCGTATTCAGAAGCCTGCGAGCGCAACCGCGAACCCATCGCCACCGCACTCGACCCGTGGATGGGCGACCGCCATCGGCTGCTGGAGATCGGCAGTGGCACCGGCCAGCACGCGGCGTTCTTCGCCGAGCGCTGGCCCTGGCTGCGCTGGCAGCCTAGCGATCATCCGGACCATCTGCCGGGCATCGAGGCCTGGCGCGCGGAGGCGGCGTTGCTGAATCTGCTGCCGCCGGTGGCACTGCAGGTGGAACTCCCCCCGGCGCCGGGCCTGTCGTTGCCCGAGGGCAGCACGTTCGATGCCGCATTCAGTGCCAACACGTTGCACATCATGGGCTGGGAGCATGTGCAGGCGCTGTTCGCCGCGCTGCCGTCGGTGCTGCGGCATGGTGCGCTGCTGGCGGTGTACGGCCCGTTCAACTACGGCGGTCGCTACACCAGCGACAGCAACGCGCAGTTCGATGCCTGGCTGAAGGCGCGTGATCCACGCAGCGGCATCCGCGATGTGGAAGCGGTGCAGGCGCTGGCGGCGGACAACGGCTTCACCCGCCTGGGTGATGTGGCGATGCCGGCCAACAACCGGTTGCTGCTGTGGCGGCTGGGGTGATCAGGCGTCCGGCGACATGCTGGAAAGGCGTGCCGCCGCAGCGCGCAGCCCGTTGAAAATGGGTTCGGACACGTTTACGGGGAAATCACTTGGGAGCTGACGCGTGACCTGCTCGATGGCGGGTTCGACGGCTGCGATCAGCGCTTCGATCCACGGCTCCGCATCATCAGCGACACCACAGGCGCGTGCGGTTTCGTTCCAATGGCGTCGTCGCACAAGGTGCAGCTTCCGGTGGCGATTCTTGCCCTGGACGGACATGGCGAGCTGTGCATTCCGCGGGTCGAGCTGGTTTGGCCCCCTACCCAGGATGGGATGCACCGACAATACGTCGTAGACGGGTGTCAGGCGGAAGCGTCCACCGGCTTCGAGGTAAACACTGAAGTTCTTGGCATGTCCATCGGTTGCAGCCAACATCCAGAAAAGAATCTGCGTCTTGAAGAAGGTCGTCCGATCCTCGAAATGCTCGGATTGTCGAAGCAGATCCATGATGGTCACGATGCCTGGGCCGCCATCGGATTCATACTTCCTGGCAGCGGGCAGACCGAAGACCTGGCACATGTCTTCCTGCGGCAGCCGCAGCCACCACCGGCGATCCGCAGAAAGGCGGCGGTCGAATCGCTCCACAATAAGCGCGCGTTCGTCCTTGAAGCGTCCCATCTGCGTATTCGCAACGGGGATTCCAAAGGCGGAAAGCAGTTGCATGCACAGCCATTCGTTCTCGACGGATTGGTGCATGTCCGCCCGCATGTTGCCCACAATGCCAAGCGGCAGCTTGAAGATATGGGTGGATGGGGTACTGCCGGTAGGAATGCACCACTGGCCAGCATGCAGCAGAAGTCCCGTCTTCTCCTGCGCACCGGCGATGGATATGCGGAACGCATCATCACTGGTGGGTGCGCCAGGTAGATTCCCTGCCGTCACCTGACGCAGGATCGCAGCGACGCCTGATTCGTCCAACGCTTCGCACGTAATCTGCTGGATGTCCCCCGGTGTATGCGAAAGCGGCAGCAGTTGCACTGCGCCGACGCAATCCCGGCCAATGGCTTCGAGAAGATCGAATGTGTCGCTGCTGCGCGTGGAGAACCTGTCGCGGATCCGGTTGCGGATGACGGCGTTGTCGGGAAGAAGGTTGTCGAAGTAGTTGTTGACGACATCGCCCCGATGGCTCTCACCCTCCGGGAGCAGGGGCAGTGAGAGTGACAACGGCCGGGACTGGGCGGAGCTGATCCACGAGTCGACGTACGAAAGCCGGGAAGAGCCGCTCCGGACATCATCCCAGAGCGCGACCTCGACACCATTCATCCAGACCCGCAACGTACCCATGGCTCACCACTCCAACGTTGACGTTGTCTCCGGGGGGCTTCGCTGCTGCAATCTGACTTCCAGACCCAGCACTGCCCAGACCCGCATCAGCCGTTCGAAGCTTGCCGATGCCGGGTCGCGCTCCAATGCGCCTACTGCCTGGCGGCTTATGCCGAGCTGTGCCGCCAACTGCGCCTGGCTCAGGCCCGCCTGGCGCCTGAACGCACGCATCAGCGGTGCCAGTTGTTGAGGTGTCCTCACCGTGTGCAGCGGCCTGTCCATATCGGCAGTCCCCTAGAAAGTGACCGTACGCGAACGTGTACGCAAAGGATAGGTTGCATTACGACAAGCAACCTATCTCTTTCCTTCGCTGGAGGCAACCTATCGATTGCTATCTCAATATGCAATCAATAGGTTGCTTTCGTGCCGTCCGCGGTGCTCAAGCCACCTGCACGATGTGCAGCGCCTTTGGGTTCCGCCACTGCGCCAGCAGGGCGGCTTCGCGCGCCTTGGCCTGCTCGAAATGCGCTTCCTTGACGTGGCCGAAGCCGCGGATGTGCTCGGGCACGCTGGCGATTTCCACCGCCAGCGCCAGGCGGTCGTCATCCAGGCCGTCCAGCAGCAGCTGCACGGTGGCCTCGTAATCGCCGATCAGCTTGCGCTCCATGCGGCGTTCCTCGGTGCGGCCGAACACATCAAGCCGGCCGCCGCGAAGGAACTTCAGCTTGGCCAGCAGGCCGAAGGCCTTGAACATCCACGGGCCGTATTCCTTCTTCAGCAACCGGCCCTGCTCGTCCTTCCTGGCGAACAGCGGCGGTGCCAGGTGGAAGCGCAGCTGGTAATCGCCCTCGAACTGCTGCTGCAGGCGGCGCTGGAAGTCGCCACTGGTATACAGGCGGGCCACTTCGTACTCGTCCTTGTAGGCCATCAGCTTGAACAGGTAACGGGCTACGGTCTCGGTCAGCGCGGTGGAACCGCCGATGCGGTCGGCTTCGGCGGCGCGCACGCGCTCGACCAGGCTGCGGTAGCGGTTGGCGTAGGCAGCGTCCTGGTACTCGACCAGGAACGCGGCGCGGCGCTCGATCATTTCATCCAGCGAGCGCGACAGGCGCGCGTCGTCCAGCGGCAGGAATGCCACGTCGCCACCGTGCGAGGGCAGGCCACGCAGTTCGCGTTCGTCGCCGGTGTTGCGCGGTGCGGCGGTGGCACCCCATTCGTTGCCCTCCCACTCGCCCGGCGGCAGCGGGTGCAGCGGGCCCGGAGTGGATTCGGTATCGGTGTGGCGGTTGCGCACCAGGCCGGCGGCCTGCTGCACGGCCTGCGGGTCGACCACGGCCAGGCGGCCCCAGGCGAAGGCCTGCTGGTTCATCGCCACGGCCGCACCGTTGAGCTCGATGGCGCGCATCAGCGACTCGAACGACAGCGGCACCAGGCCCTGCTGCCACGCATAGCCGAGGATGAACAGGTTGGCGGCGATCGCATCGCCCAGCAGCGCGGTGGCCAGCTGGGTGGCATCCAGCAGCAACGGCTCCTGGCCGCCCAGCGCCACGCGCACACCGGCCACGATGTCGGCGGCGGGGAACTGCATGTCCGGGCGGGTGGTGAAGGTGCCGGGCATTGCTTCGTAGGTGTTCAGCACCACCTGCGAACGGCCGGCACGCACCTTCGATAGTGCCCAGTAATCGTTCACCACCACCATGTCGCAGCCCACCACCAGGTCGGCTTCGCCGGCGGCGATGCGCACGGCGTGGATGTCTTCAGGGCGACGGGCAATGCGGATATGCGTGGTCACCGCGCCGCCCTTCTGTGCCAGGCCGGTCTGATCGAGCACGGTCGCACCCTTGCCTTCCAGGTGGCCGGCCATGCCCAGCAGCGCGCCGATGGTCACCACGCCGGTACCGCCGACGCCGGTGATCAGGATGTTCCAGGGCTGTTCGAGGGTGCCGCGGATGGCCGGTGCCGGCAGGTTGTCCAGCAGGGTGGAAGCATCGCGCTTGCTGCCCTTGCGCGGCTGGCCACCGTGCACGGTGACGAAGCTCGGGCAGAAACCGTTCACGCAGGAATAGTCCTTGTTGCAGTTGGACTGGTCGATCTCGCGCTTGCGCCCGAACTCGGTTTCCTTCGGCAGTACCGACACGCAGAAGCTCTTCTTGCCGCAGTCGCCACAGCCTTCACAGACCAGCGAATTGATCAGCACGCGCTTCTGCGGATCTTCCAGCTTGCCGCGCTTGCGGCGGCGGCGCTTCTCGGTGGCGCAGGTCTGTTCGTAGATCAGGATCGAAACACCCTTCACCTCGCGCAGGCGCTTCTGCACCTCATCCAGCTCGCTGCGGTCGTGGAACTCGACGTCGCTGGGGAAGTGCTCGCGCTGGCCGGTCCACTTGCCGATGTTGTCCGACAGCACCACGATGGTGTGGATGCCTTCGGCGCGCATCTGCTTTGCGATGTCGGGCACGCTCAGCGGGCCGTCCACCGGCTGGCCACCGGTCATCGCCACCGCGTCGTTGTAGAGGATCTTGTAGGTGATGTTGACGCCGGCGGCGACCGCCTGGCGGATCGCCAGCGAGCCACTGTGGAAATAGGTGCCGTCGCCCAGATTCTGGAATACGTGCGGGGTGTCGGTGAACGGCGCCTGCCCGGCCCAGGTCACGCCTTCGCCGCCCATGTGGGTGAAGGTGTCGGTGCTGCGGTCCATCCAGGTCACCATGTAGTGGCAACCGATGCCGGCCAGCGCCCGCGAGCCTTCCGGCACCTGGGTAGAGGTGTTGTGCGGGCAGCCCGAGCAGTAGTGCGGTACGCGCGGGAAGCTGGCGCGCGGCAACGCAAGCTCGGCTTCCTTCTCCTGCATCCACTGCAGGCGCTGCTCGATCGATTCGTTGTTGAAGAACTTCTGGATGCGGCGACCGATCACGCCGGCGATGGTGGCCGGCGTCAGCTCACCGGTGGACGGCAGGATCCATTCGCCGCTTTCATCGTACTTGCCGACGATGGACGGGCGCTGGCCCCAGCTGGCCGGCCAGTTGAAGAACTGTTCCTTCATCTGGCGCTCGATGAAGGCACGCTTCTCCTCCACCACGATGATGTCTTCCAGGCCCTGCGCGAAGCGCGCGATGCCCTGCGGTTCCAGCGGCCAGGTCATGCCGACCTTGTACACGCGGATGCCGATGTCGGCGCACGCGGCTTCGTCCAGGCCCAGGTACTCCAGCGCCTGCAGCACGTCCAGGTAGCTCTTGCCGGTGGTGACGATGCCCAGCCGCGCGCGCGGCGCATCCATCACCACCTTGTCGATGCCGTTGGCGCGGGCAAAGGCCTGTGCGGCCTTCACCGCATAGCGGTGCAGGCGCATTTCCTGGTCCAGCGGCGGGTCTGGCCAGCGGATGTTGAGGCCACCCGACGGCATCTCGAAGTCTTCCGGCAGCACGATGCGGCGCGCCATCGGATCGACCTGCACCGACGCCGACGATTCCACCGTCTCGGCGATCGTCTTGAAGCCGACCCAGCGGCCGGTATAGCGGCTCATCGCCCAGCCCAGCAGGCCCATGTCGAGGATGTCCTGCACGCCGGCCGGGTTCAGCACCGGCATCATCGCGCTGACGAACTCGTCCTCGCTGCCGTGCGGCAGCGTCGAACTGCGGCAGGCATGGTCATCGGCGGCCAGTGCCAGCACGCCACCGTAGCGCGAGGTGCCGGCGGCATTGGCGTGCTTGAACACGTCGCCGCAGCGGTCCACGCCCGGGCCCTTGCCGTACCACATGCCGAACACGCCCTGCACGTTGGCGCCGGGGAACAGGTTGGTCTGCTGCGTGCCCCACACCATGGTGGCGCCCAGGTCCTCGTTCAGGCCCGGGGTGAACTTCACCTTGGCTGCTTCAAGGTGCTTGCGCGCGCGCCATAGCTCCAGGTCGAAGCCACCCAGCGGGCTGCCACGGTAGCCGCTGACAAAGCCGGCGCTGTCGATGCCTTCGGCGGCGTCGCGCAGCCGCTGCATCAGCGGCAGCCGCACCAGCGCCTGCACGCCACTCAGATAGATCCGCCCCTCGCTGCGGGTGTACTTGTGGTCGAGCGTGTAATCACGGTCGAGCAGGTCGGCGGACGAGGGCGAAGTGAGTTGCGCGGTACTGGTCATGGCTGGCCCGGTAGGATCGGCTGGCACCGGCCGCGTGCAGGCACGCGGCGGGAAAGGCGCGAATTGTAGCAGCGGGGCCGCGAGGCCCCGGCACTCGCGCCCGCGGCGGTGCTGGGGTTAGGATCGGGGAGAGAGAGGGAGGCTGCAGTTGCGGCCTGGGGAGAAGGGATGTCAGTTCCAGGAAAGATCCTGGCCAGCGTGCTGCTGGCCTCGGGAGTGGCCACTGCGTGGGCCGCGCCGGCCGTGCCGGCACCACAGGAGTTCTACTTCGACAACGACCTGGCGGCAACGCCGATGGTGGCGGTGCAGGGCGAGGGCGATGAGCTGGTGGCCCAGCTGGTCAAGCTGCGTGAGCGCGGCCGCCGCGCGGTGGAAGCGACGGTGCAGCTGGCATCGGTGGCCGGCGCGCAGGGCCGTGGCGAGCTGGCCGAGCAGCTGTATGGCGAGGCGATGAAAGAGGCGCCGGCACAGAGCAGCAGCGGTCGCAGCGTGCGCTGGAACTACGGTTGGGACCTGCTGCGCCAGGGCAAGCCGGAGGCGGCGCTGGAACAGTGGCTGGTATCGGCCAGCAACGCCCGTACGAAGCCCACCTGGGTGCCACCGACCTATGCGTTGGCATTGTGGCGGATGGGGCAGAAGCAGGAGGCGGTGCAGTGGTATGCGGCTGCGGTACGCACCGAGCCGACGCAGTGGAGTACCACGGCCAACTATGGGCAGCTGCTGCCGCAGTGGCGTGAGGATGAGCGCGCGTCGCTGGCCGAGGTGCAGCAGGCCTGGGCGGCCGCACCACCTGCCTGGCCCTGAGGGAAGGGGTTCGGCCGGGTTGCACCCGGCACCCGCAGAGGCAACAGCTGAAGCAACAGCAACAGCAACAGCCGAAGCAACAGCGGGCTTCCTGCGGGATGGCGGGGCACTGTGGGTTTGCGGGGCCGCCGTAAACCCGTCCTGGGGGCTTGGTCGCCGCATCCATGCGGCTCACACCCCGCAAACCCACAGTGCCCCGCCTTCGACAGATTCCGGCAGCTGTTGGTAGGTGTCGACCTTGGTCGACACGGTAGATCCACGCCATGCGTGGATGAATCTGTAACGGAATCGACTATTCGATATCTGATCGAAATGCAGCTGAATGTGGGCTCGGCTCTACAAAGAGCGGCCGGCCAAGCGCGGCTTTTGATGTTCACAGTCAACCAGCCGCCACGAGGGGCTGCGCCGTTCGCTGGAAACCCCTCAGTCGTCCGCGGAAACCGTCCGCCCCGACGCCCACGCACGCAGTGCTTCTACCTGCTCTGCCATCAGCACCGACAGCGGTCGGGTGGCGCGGATCTCGGTCATCAGCAGCTCGGTGTCCAGCGGCCGGCCCTCGGCATGCGCCGCATACAGGCCAGCCACGATCGCCTGCTCGATCTCGGCGCCGGAAAAACCATTGGCGGCCGCCGCCAGCGCGGGCAGTGCGAAGTCGTCGGCGTTGAGCTGGCGCCGGCCCAGGTGCAGCCGCAGCAGTTCCACGCGCACGTCGGGCGAGGGCAGATCGACGAAGAAGATCTCGTCGAAGCGGCCCTTGCGCAGCAGCTCGGCGGGCAGCTCGTGCACCTGGTTGGCGGTGGCGACGATGAACACCGGCGCTTTGCGTTCGGCCATCCAGGTCAGCAGGTAACCGAGCACGCGGCGTGACACGCCGCCGTCCTCGCCTCCGCTGGCCAGGCCCTTCTCGATCTCGTCCATCCACAGCACGCAGGGCGCGAGTTGTTCGGCCGAGGCCAGTGCCTGGCGCAGGTTGGCTTCGGTCTCGCCGTGGTACTTGTTGTACAGCGCGCCCACGTCCAGGCGCAGCAGGGGCACGCCGAAGCCGGCGGCGGTGGCCTTGGCCAGCATCGACTTGCCACAGCCCTGTACGCCCAGCAGCAGCATGCCGCGCGGCGGGTCCAGCCCGGCCGGGGCGGAGCCGGCAATGAAGGCCACCCGGCGTTGGTTGATCCAGCGCTTGAGCCGGTTGGCACCGGCCACATCGCCGAAGCGCGCGCTGTCATGCTCGAAGAACAGGTGGCCGCTGCGGTTGAGCAGCTCGAACTTCAGCCGCGCCAGCTGTGGCAGGTCGTCGTCGCGCAGTGCGCCGTCGGCGTAGATCAGCTGGCGCGCGATGCGCCGGGCATCGACCAGGCTCAGGCCCTGCAGGTTCTTCAGGATTTTCTTCACCGCCTCGCTGTCGACTTCAACCCGGCGGCCGCCATGCTCGCGCGCATAGGCGTCGGCCTCCTCGCGCAGCATCTTCAGCAGGGCATTGGCATCGGGCAGGCGCGGGTTGAAGCGCACCGCCAGCGCTTCCAGCTCGGCCGGCAGCTCCACTTTGGCACCGATCAGCACCAGCACATGCGGCTCGCTGTGGCGGCGCTGGATCAGGTCGCGAAGGGCGCGCTGGTGGCTGGCATAGCCCAGGTAGGGATGGAAATCGAGCAGCAGGTAGACGCCGCGCTGGTCGGCCTGGCGGATCATCTGCAGGGCCGCGCTGGCGTCGGGCGGCCCGACTGGCGGGTCTTCGCTGTCCAGGTCGATCCGGCGCAGGCCCTCGGTGATCGACCAGCGGTGCAGCGCCCGCCAGACGTGCATCAGCGTCTGCCGGAACAGCTCGACGATGCGACCCTCGTCCTGGGTCTCGATGACGATCAGTGGGGTATTGGCGCGGATCAACGCGCTCAGATCCTGCAGTTCGCTCATGCCGGTTCGATCCTTCGGGGGCGCCACGATAGCAAAGGCGATGGCCGCTGGTTCAGCACGACGCT
Organism: Stenotrophomonas sp. GD04054; assembly: GCF_029836955.1. NCBI lineage: Bacteria > Pseudomonadati > Pseudomonadota > Gammaproteobacteria > Lysobacterales > Lysobacteraceae > Stenotrophomonas > Stenotrophomonas sp. GD04054. The sequence continues at coordinate 27,210 of NZ_JAOECR010000010.1, forward strand.
ACCTCCCGTCACCATCACCGGTGTACGCTCGGGGCACGTACCCGGAAGCGAGGCTGGCATGAAGACGATCCTGGTGGCCGGTTCCAAGGGCGGGGTGGGCAAGACCACCGTCGCCACCCACCTGGCCGCGTACGCGGCATTGCAGGGCAAGGCCACGGTGATTGCCGATGCCGACCCGCAGGGTTCCAGCACCCGCTGGGCACAACGCCGTGCCGGGCTGGAAAGCGCGGTGCTCCCCATCGACGTGTATCGGAAGAAGCAGTGGGCGCAGAAGCTGCCCGACGGCACCGACACCGTCATCATCGATGCGCCGGCCGGTGCCCTGGCTGACGATATTCCCCATTTCCTCGACGCAGCCGACGCGGTGGTGGTACCGGTGCTGCCCTCGGCGCTGGACATCGAAGCGATCGTCGGCTTCCTCAACAGCCTGGCCCAGAACCCGCGCGTGCACAGCCGCAAGCTGCCGGTGGGGCTGGTGCTCAACCGTACCAAACCATGGACCCAGACCTCGCAGCAGGCGCTGCAGATGCTGGGTGAATGGCCGTACCCGGTGGTCGCGCAGCTGCGCGACAGCCAGAGCTATGTGGTCATGACCGGCCTGGGCCGCAGCCTGTTCGACTACCGCTCGGCCCAGGTGCGCGAGCACCAGGCCGACTGGGAGCCGCTGCTGTCCTGGCTGAAGCTTTGATGCCTGCGTCACTCTTTCTGCTGCATCCTCTTCTTCATGGAAACCCGCGATGCGTGAACTGATCCTGCTGCGCCATGCCCATGCCGAACCGGCTACCGCCGGCCAGGCCGACCTCGACCGGCCGTTGTCGCCGGTGGGGCTCGCCGAAGCCGAAGCCGCCGGCAAGTGGCTGAAGGAGAACAACCTGCTGCCGGACTGCGTGCTGTGCTCACCGGCGCGGCGCACCCGGGAGACCCTGGAAGCCGTGCTCGGCACCATCGGCTATGTCGAGAAGCGCCTGGAAGACCGCATCTACGAGGCTACCCCCGGCACCCTGGCGGCGCTGGTGGACGACCGCCGTGACCTCGACCGGGTGCTGATCGTCGGCCATAACCCCGGCCTGGAGCGCCTGGTGGCGTTGATGACGGAAGGCACCAGCAGCGACTATCGCGGCATGCCGCCGGCCGGCATTGCCGTGCTCGGCTTCCCGCGCGAGGCCTCGATCGAGCCGGGCGTGGCCAGCCTGAACGCGTTCTGGTGGCCGTGATCCAATGAGCCTGGCGCGGCGCAGCCGCTTTCTGCTGCCCGTGCTGCTGGCTTCCGGCGCGGCCTGGGCTGCCGCGCCACCGCCAACGCCCTTGCCGCCGGTGGTCGCTGAAGCGCACCGGGTCCTGCACCTGGATACCCAGCGCTCGCAGATCGGTTTCGAGGTGCGCACCCGCTTCGGGCAACGCATCGAAGGCCTGTTCCCGCACTTCGAGGGTCGCATCGAGATCCTCTCCGACGGCCGCCATCAGGTGCACCTGAAGATGTTCACGCGTTCGGTCGAGATCCCCGGCAAGGCGCGCTACACCGGCTGGATGCGCGGCGAGGAGTTCTTCGACGCAGGCCGCCACCCGGTGGTCGAGTTCGACTCGCTGCCGTACTGGCCGGAGACCGTGGAAGACGGGGGCGACATCAACGGGCGGCTGACCCTGCGCGGGATCAGCCACCCCGAGACACTGAAGGTCGAGAAGGCGGATTGCGCCCGACCCGGCTATGATTGCGACGTCGTCAGCCGCGGTACCGTGCAGCGAGGCCGGTATGGAATGGACAGCTGGCAGCTTGCCTTGAGTGACCGAGTGACCTTCGTATTGCGAGCGCGCCTGAGCGAGGCGCCGAAACCGTGAACCTCCTGCTGCGTGTACTGGCGCTGGCAACCGTGTTGCTGGGCAGCGGTTGTGCATCGCTGTCCAATGCCGAGCGCGACCGCGCCGAAGCGATCGCCGTGCAGGCGCGCTCGATCCAGGTCGACTGCCAGCGCGCCGACCGCTGCGCACAGGATTCGCCGCTGCGGGCGTTGGCAGGCCGGGCGTTCACCGAATCCACCCCGGAGCAGCCGCGCCACTACGCCACCCTGCTGGACGAGGGGGAGGGCGCCCTGGTGGCGCGCCTGAACCTGCTGCGCAGTGCCACCCGCAGCATCGACCTGCAGACCTACATCTTCGACAAGGACGACAGCGCGCGGCTGGTCATCGACGAACTGCTGGCCGCGTCGCGGCGCGGGGTGAAGGTGCGGGTGCTGATCGACCAGCTCTCTGCGATCTCCGACCTGCAGATCCTCGGCGCATTGTCCGGCGCCCACCAGAACTTCCAGCTGCGGGTCTACAACCCGACCTTCGGCAAGGCCCGGCTGAACTACTTCGATTACGCCGGCAGCGTGCTGTGCTGCTTCCGTCGCTTCAACCAGCGCATGCACAACAAGCTGCTGGTGATCGACGATGCGATCGGCGTGGTCGGCGGCCGCAACTACCAGGACGACTATTACGACTGGGATCGCGAGTACAACTTCCGCGATCGCGACGTCATGATCGCCGGCCCGGAAGCGCGGGCGATGGCGGCCAACTTCGATGCGTTCTGGCGCGCCAAGCGCAGCGTGCCGGCCGAGCGCCTGAATGACGTGGGCCGCACCCTGCTGCGCGAAGGCGTGCCGGTGCTGCCGCCCGCCACGTTCCGCCGCCCGGAGCGGGTGCAGCGGGTCAGCGCTGAAGCCAATGACATGGAGTTCGTCACCCGTTCCTTCGTGGATACCGCGCTGCCGGTGGCCTCGGTGCGCTACGTCGCCGACCTGCCGCGCAAGCACCGCCGCGAGAAGGCCGATGCCCCGCTGGCCGGCCAGCATGTGACCGAGCCGCAGCTGGACGCACTCATTGCCGGTGCGCAGAAGGAAGTGATCCTGCAGACGCCGTACCTGGTGCTGTCCAAGCCGGCGCAGAAGCTGTTCCGCGAGCTGCGCAAGCGCCCGCAGCCGCCGCGCGTGGTGGTGTCCAGCAACAGCCTGGCGGCCACCGACAACCCGATCGTGTATGCGCTGTCGTACAAGTACAAGCGACGCAACATGCGCGAACTGGGCTTCAACATCTTCGAGTACAAGCCGTTCCCGCTGGATGCACCGGTCGACTACCGCAACCTGCTGCCCGACCCGATCGCCGCGCCCGGAGGCGACGACGACGGCGGGCGCAATCCGCTGATCGGCGGCAGCGCCGCTGGCAGCAATGCCGGTGGTGGCAGCGACGGGGATCTGGCCGCGCCCCGCAAGCAGGTGGCGGTGCATCATCCGCGTACCGGCAGTGCCTACCAGAACGCGCGCGAACGTCGCCGCGCCGCCGGCAGCGAGGTGGAAACGCGCCTGCTGCGCACCGAGACGCGTCCGTCGTTCCTGGGCAGCAAGGCGGTCAACAAGCCGTTGCCGGTCACCCGCAAGGGCGCCCGCATGGGCCTGCACGCCAAGTCGCTGGTGGTCGATCGCCGCATCGGCGTGGTCGGCACCCACAACTTCGATCCGCGCAGCGAGAACTACAACACCGAAGGCGCGGTGATCATCGACGATCCGGTGTTTGCCGAGCAGCTGGCCGAGAGCATCCTGCGCGATACCCATCCGCAGAACTCGTGGACAGTGGCGCCGCGGGCCAAGCCGCCAGTGCTGTCGGGCCTGAACTACAGCGTCGGCAAAGCCTCCGAAGCGCTGCCGATCCTCGACTTCTGGCCGTGGCGCTACGCCACCGACTACGAGTTCAAGCCCGGTCCGGACTGCCCGCAGCCGCTGCCACGGCAGGACCCGGCGTTCCACAACTGCTACGTCGCCGTCGGCGACTTCCCCGAAGTCAACGTCGGCCCGAAGTGGCTGCTGGTGCGCATGCTGACTGCATTCGGCGCCGGCCTCGTTCCCATCCTCTGAAGGTGCCCGCATGACCCAGGTATTCCGCGAAGCCGTTTCCATCGAGCAGCTCAACGCGCTCAGCCGCAACACGGCGATCGAATCCCTCGGCATCGTCTTCAGCGCTGCGGGCGAAGACTGGCTGCAGGCCACCATGCCGGTGGACGAGCGCACCCGGCAGCCGTACGGCATCCTGCACGGCGGTGCCTCGGTGGTGCTGGCCGAGACCCTGGGCAGCAGCGCCGGCAACCTGTGCGTGGATACCGGCAAGCAGATCTGCGTGGGCCTGGAAATCAACGCCAACCACGTGCGCGCCGTGCGCTCGGGCACGGTCACCGGCACCGCCCGCGCGCTGCACGTCGGCCGCAGCACCCAGCTGTGGGAGATCCGCATCGAAGACGAGCAGGGCCGGCTGGTGTGCATCTCTCGGCTGACCCTGGCGGTGGTGGCCGCCGGCCACGGTTGAGCCCCCGGCGGGCGTGTTGACGGCGGCAGAACCCAGCGTTCCCCGCCGATTGCCCCGGTCAATGGCGGTTATGGCCTAAATCGGCTGGCAGCTGCTGCGGCGCTCCGGTATCGTGCGCGGATGACTTCCCCCACTCCGGCCCCCCGTGGCGGCGTGGCGCGTGTGTGCCGTTACCTGTACCGCGTACCGCTGCTGTTGGTCCACATCATCGTGTTCCTGCCGCTGATCCTGATCGGCATGCTCCCGCCGTGGGGCGAGCTGCGCGTGGGCGAGGATACCTTCGGGGCGAAGGTGGTGAACTGGTGGCAGGGCGGCCTGATGTGGATCTTCGGCTTCCGCCTGTCACGGGTGGGCCAGCCCTTGCCCGGTGCCGTGCTGTTCGTCGCCAACCACGTCAGCTGGGTCGACATCTCCATCCTGCACAGCCAGCGCATGATGGGCTTCGTCGCCAAGCGCGAAATCGCCAGCTGGCCGCTGGTCGGTTGGCTCGCCGCGCGCGGGCAGACCATCTTCCACCAGCGCGGCAATACCGAATCGCTCGGTGGCGTGATGCAGGTGATGGCCGATCGCCTGCGTGCCGGCAAGGCAGTAGGCGTGTTCCCGGAAGGGCGCACCCGCGGTGGTCATGAAGTGGGGCCGTTCCATGCCCGCATCTTCCAGGCCGCGGTCGAAACCGGTGTTCCGGTGCAGCCTGTGGCGCTGGTCTATGGGTTCAAGGGTGACGCACAGACCATCGTGGCATTCGGCCCGGGCGAGAGTTTCGCCGCCAATTTCCTGCGCCTGCTGGGTGAGCCGGCGCGGCATACCGAAGTGCATTTCCTGGAGCCGATCGGTACCCAGGACCTGGAAGGCCGTCGACGCATCGCGGAAACCTCGCGCGCGCGCATCGTGGCGGCCATGAGCACCGGCTGAGGGCACGGTGGCCCTGGTCCCGCCACCCGTCCTGGACGCCGGTACACCGACGTTGCATGCGACTGACTACCAGCCGCCGCGCTGGCTGCGCAATCCGCACCTGCAGTCGATGCTCAGCTCCAGCCGCATGCGCCTGCAGCGCGGCCTGCTGCTGCTGGCCGCCACCGGTGCGGTCAGCGAAGAGCTGATCCTCGATGGTGGTGATGGCGTGCGCCTGCAGGGCTGGCACAGCCATGTCGAAGGCCGCGAGCCCAAGGGCATCGCGCTGCTGCTGCATGGCTGGGAAGGCAGTGCCGAATCCAGCTACATGCGCATGGCCGCCGCGCGCATGATCGAGCAGGGCTTCGACGTGGTGCGGCTGAACTTCCGCGACCACGGCAACACCCATCACCTGAACCCCGGCATCTTCCACTCCAATCTCATCGATGAAGTGGTGCACGCCGCGGGCGATATCGCCCAGCGCTGGCCGCAGCTGCCGCTGGTGGCCGCCGGTTATTCGCTGGGTGGCAACTTCGTGCTGCGCCTGGCCCTGCGCGCGCCGGCGGCCGGCGTGCCGCTGCTGCGCGTCGCCTCGGTGTGCCCGGTGCTGGACCCGGCGCTGACGATGGAGAGCATCGAGAACGGCCCGGCGATGTACGACTGGTACTTCCGCCGCAAGTGGGCCGGCTCGCTGCGCCGCAAGCGCGATCTGTTCCCCGAGCTGAGCGACTGCGACGACCGCGTGCTGAAGCTGGACATCCGCGCGCTGACCGCCTGGCTGGTCGAGCGCCACACCAGCTTCGGTTCGCTGCAGGCCTATTTCGACGGCTACTCGATCGCCGGCGACCGCCTGTCGTCCCTGCAGGTACCGGCCGACATCCTGATGGCGCAGGATGACCCGGTGATTCCGTACGCGACCTTCAGCAACTGGCAGCTGCCGGGCCAGGCGCGCCTGGAAACCGCCTGCTGGGGCGGCCACTGCGGGTTCATCGAAAACTGGCGCGGCGACGGCTTCTCCGAGCGCTGGGTGGCGCAGCGCCTGCAGCGGGTGCTGGCGGGCTGAACCGGCACCGGTGCGTGGACCGCTACAATGCGGGTTTGCACTTGAACCGGACCGCCATGCAAGACCAGATCATCCAAGCGTTGCGCCAGAACCAGGCCGACCAGGCCGTGCAGCTGGCCCAGGCGTGGACCCGTGATGAACCCGGCCAGGCCGAAGCCCACCGCTGGCTGGCGCTTGCGCTGCAGCAGCAGGGCAAGGCCGAGGATGCGATGGAGGCGCTGCAGCAGGCGTTGCAGCTGGCCCCCGATGATGCCCAGCTGCACCTGCAGCACGCTGGCCTGCTGCTCGCCCTGCGCCAGTATCAGGGCGCTGACGAAGCGCTGGCACGTACCACCGGGCTTGACCCGAATTCCTTCGCCGCCTATCTGATGCAGGCGCACCTGGCGATCGGCCGCAACGACTTCGATGAAGCCCAGCGCCTGTCCACGCTGGCCTCGCGCGTAGAGCCGGACCACCCGGAACTGCTGACCATCGACGGCATGATCGCGCTGCGCCGCGACGACCCGGATCGTGCGCTGACGCTGCTGTCCGCGGCCAACCAGGCGCAGCCCAACGACACCCGCGTGCTGTACGCACTGGGCTTCGCCTACCTGGGCAAGGACATGCTGGCCTTCGCCGAGCAGGCGTTCCGCCGCGTGCTGGAACTGAACCCGGCCATCAGCTCGCTGCATGGCCTGGTAGTGCAGTTGGCGCTGCGCCAGGGCAACCTGGAGGCGGCTGCCGAAGCGATGCAGATCGCGCTTCAGCAGGAAGGCATGGATACGCCGTCGATGCGTCGCCTGGCCGGTGAACTGTCGCTGCGCGGCGGCCAGCCGCTGCAGGCGCTGGACCATCTGCTGCCGTTGCTGGAATCGATCCCCGACGACCGCCAGGTGCTGCAGCTGCTGCTGATGTCCTGGCAGCGCCTGGGTCGCGAAGACGAGGCCCGCGCGCGCCTGGACGCGGCCCTGGAACAGCATCCGCAGCTGCACGACCTGTGGCTGGCACGCCTGGCCGTGGAAGAAGTCGGCAGCCCGACCGCCGCGGCGACCGTGGAGCGCTGGATGGACGCGATGCCGGGTCATCTGCCGGCACTGGAGGCACGCCTGCGCCTGCATGACATGGTGGGCGAACACGAACAGGCCGAAGCCATCGCCGAACGTATCGTCAGCCTCGAACCGGGCCGCGTCAGTGGCGAAACACGCCTGGTCGAAGGCCTGCTGCAGCGTGATCCGGTTGCCGCGATCGCGCGCGTGCAGGCGCTGATCGACAGGGCGCCGGACGGCCATCGCGCCGACCTGCGTACCTGGCTGGGTGAAATCCAGGACCGCGCTGGCCAGCCGGAACAGGCGCTGCAGACGTGGATGGCGCTGCAGGCCGACCAGGCACCGCAGCGCCTGCCGCTTCCACCGCAGGCCAAGGCGCCGCCGAGCTGGCCGGAGAAGGGCGAGATCGACAGTGATGCCAGCTCCGCCCCGATCTTCCTGTGGGGTGCGCCGGGTTCGGGTGTGGAGCGGGTTGCGACCGGCCTGGCGGCCGCCAGCCCGGTGCTGCGCAGCGACCGCTACACCAGCCATCCGCCGGATGATGCATTCCAGAACTACCACACGCTGCAGGACCTCGCCTCCGGCGTGCTGACCCCGGAGCGGCTGGTGCAGCGCTGGCGCGAGCAGCTGCCGACGCGTGGCCTGCAGGGTGATGCCGTCATCGACTGGCTGCTGTGGTGGGACAACGCCCTGCTGTGGGCGCTGCGCCCGCAGCTGCCGCAGGGACGACTGGTGCTCGTACTGCGTGACCCGCGCGACATGCTGCTGGACTGGGTGGCCTACGGCGCTGCCGCTCCGCTGGCGATGACCTCGCTGGCTGAAGCCAGCGAATGGCTGGCGCGCGGGCTGGCGCAGGTTGCCACCCTGCATGAGGAAGAACTGTATCCGCACGTGCTGCTGCGCATCGACCAGATCGGCAATGATCCGCACGCGATGGCCGAGCTGCTGGGACGCCTGTTCGAGCGGCAGATGCCGCCGGCCGCACAGCTGGGCGCACCGCGCTTCCCGCCGGGCCACTGGCGCAACTACCGCGACGTGATGAGCGCCGCCTTTGCCAAGCTCACCCCGATTGCGGTGCGCCTGGGTTACCCGGAAGAGTAAGGAGAAGCCGATGCAACTGAGCAGCCACAGCCTGACCAACGGCGCGCCGATCGACCGCGCGTTCGCCGCCGGCGATGCCACCGGTTTCGCGCCGGACCGCAATCCGCACCTGGCCTGGAACGGCGCACCGGAAGGCACACGTTCGTTCCTGCTGGTGTGCGTGGACCCGGATGTGCCGACCGTTGCGGAAACGGTCGGCCGCAGCGACATGACCGTGCCGCGCGACCAGCCGCGCTGCGACTTCGTGCACTGGGTGATGGCCGATATTCCGGCCGCGGTGCAGGAGATCGCCGCCGGCAGCTGCAGCGATGGCTTCGTGGTGAAGGGCAAGACCGCACCGGCTGGCCCGGCGGGCAGCCGCCAGGGCCTGAACGACTTCACCGGCTGGTTTGCGGGCAACCCGGACATGGCCGGCGATTACCTGGGCTATGACGGCCCGTATCCGCCGTTCAACGACGAACGCGTGCACCGCTATTTCTTCCGCGTGTTCGCGCTGGATGTGGCCTCGCTGGAGCTTCCGGCGCGCTTCACCGCCGCCGACGCATATCGCGCCATGCACGGCCACGTGCTGGCCGAAGCCGCACTGCATGGCACCTACACGTTGAACCCGGCGCTGGGCTGAGCGGCACGATGGGGAGAGCCGGCCGCTGGCCGGCTTTGCTTCTGTAGTGTCGAGCCACCATGAAAAGGGGCAGCCGGCCAGCGGCCGGCTCTACCCACCACGAAGAAGGGCGGCCTTTCGGCCGCCCTTCCATCGTCTTACTTCTTCTCGATGGCCGACTCGACCACCATGTCCAGCACGTACGCCTGCGACGGCGCATCGGCCGGCGGGTTCTTCACTTCGTAGCGCTTCACGCGCACCACGTTGCGCACGCCGTCCTCGTGGGTGTAACCCTCGATGTTGCCGTAGAAGTTCTCGAACTTGCCCGGCTCACCCTGCTTCAGGCCCTTGTCGTCGAACTTCACTTCACGCACCTGCAGGCACTGGTAGTCCGGGATCAGCGGGTGCGAGCACTTCTCGGTCTTGGCGGCCACTTCCAGGAATACGGTTTCGCCGGCGCCGCCGTAGCGGGTTTCAGCGGTCGGTTCCGGGTTGAACACCAGCACGTCGCCCTTCGCGTTGGTCAGGGTCAGCTTGCCATCGGCATCCTGCTCGGCCTTCAGCTCGCCCTGCAGGCGGCTCGACACAGCCTCGTCCAGTGCCATCAGCGCCTTGTCGGTGCAGGCCATCATGGTCGAGGCCATCGCACTGACCGTCAGCTTGCCGTCGGCCAGGGTGTAGCCGCCACCCATGTGGTTGCAGGCGTTGCTGACCGACAGGCGGCCATCAGCGAAGTCCAGGGTGACCGGCTTGTCTTCGCGGGCGAACAGCGCGTCGATGCGCTTGCCGTCGGCGGCAGTGGCCTGCTGCAGCAGCCAGTGCTGGCTCTGCAGGCGCTGCGCGTCCAGGTGCGCCAGCGTCTGCTGGTCTGCTGCCTTGGCCGCGGCCGGGGCCACGTCGTCGCCGCCGGTGCCGGCCGGGGCCGGGGTCTGGCTGCAGGCGGCCAGCAGGGCCAGCGGGAGGAGCAGGGTGAGCTTGCGGTTCATGGTGATTCTCCTTGGGGAACCGTGGGGGAAACGGGGTGGGGCCGGCAATGGGGTTACCGTGCCCCGGCGCTGTTCAGCTGCCGGACGGCAACCACAGCAGCAGCGCGGCGCCCAGCGCGATGCGGTAAAGCGCGAACGCGGTGAACCTGTGCGATTTGATGTAGCCCATCAGCCACTTCACTACGACGAAGCCGGTGACGGCCGCGGCAAGGAAGGCCACGCCCACCTCGGTCCAGTTCTCGCTGCTCAGCTGTCCGGCCTTGGCCATTTCCAGGAAGGTGTAGGCGCTGGCGGCGAACATGGTGGGAATGCCAACCAGGAACACGAACTCGGCGGCGGCCGCGCGGCGGCTCAGGCCCAGCAGCATGGCCAGGAAGATCGCCGAGGCCGAACGCGAGGTGCCGGGGAACACGCCGGCCACCACCTGCGCCAGGCCGACGCCGATCGCCACGGTCCAGGTCACCTGGTCGCGGTCGGGCAGGCGCGCGGTGTAGGCCTCCACCAGCAGCATCCAGATGCCACCGATGATCAGTGCCCAGGCCACCGGGCTGACCGTCTCGGGCAGCGACCAGCCGGCTTTGCGCACCACCAGGCCGACCACGGCGGTGACCAGGAAGGCCGCGCCCAGCTTGAATACGTACTCGCGGTTCTCGCGCTGCCCGAAACCGGTGGCCAACTGCAGCAGGCGCTGGCGGAACACCAGTACCACCGCCACGATCGCGCCGGCCTGGATGACGATGTTGAAGAAGTCCGAACGGGCACCCAGCCAGTGCTGGGCGATGAGCAGGTGGCCGGTGCTGGAGATCGGCAGGAACTCGGTCAAGCCTTCGAGGATGCCCAGCAACAGGGCGGAGAGCAGGTCGGACATGGACGGTGCGGGCACGCGCGGCAGGAAGGAAGAAGGTCGAGAGGATAGACGATCACTGCCGCACCAAACGGGTGCGTCCGCTGTCGGCTGCACCCATTTGGTGCGCACGGTTCTGCACCGCTGCGGGGCGGCCTTTTTGAAATCAATGACTTGCAGCCTGCGAAAAGTTGGCACGGTCGTTGCTGTACCTCAGCAGGCATTCATCCCCATCCGAGGTCGTACCGATGTCCGTGGAAAACGTTGAGAAGCTGATCAAGGACAACCAGATCGAGTTCGTCGACCTGCGCTTTGTCGACATGCGTGGTGTTGAGCAGCACGTGACCTTCCCGGTCAGCATCGTTGAGCCGTCGCTGTTCGAAGAAGGCAAGATGTTCGATGGCAGCTCGATCGCCGGCTGGAAGGGCATCGCCGAATCGGACATGGTGCTGCTGCCGGATACCGCCAGCGCCTACGTCGACCCGTTCTACGCCGATCCGACCATCGTGATCAGCTGCGACATCCTCGACCCGGCCACCATGCAGCCGTATGGCCGTTGCCCGCGCGGCATCGCCAAGCGCGCCGAGGCCTACCTGAAGTCCTCCGGCATCGCCGAAACCGCGTTCTTCGGCCCGGAGCCGGAATTCTTCATCTTCGATTCGGTCCGCTTCGCCAATGAAATGGGCCACACCTTCTTCCAGGTCGACTCGGAAGAAGCGGCGTGGAACAGCGGCGCCAAGTACGACGGCGCCAACAGCGGCTACCGTCCGGGCGTGAAGGGCGGTTACTTCCCGGTGCCGCCGACCGACACCCTGCACGACCTGCGCGCCGAGATGTGCAAGACCCTGGAACAGGTCGGCATCGAAGTGGAAGTGCAGCACCACGAAGTGGCCACCGCCGGCCAGTGCGAGATCGGCACCAAGTTCAGCACCCTGGTGCAGAAGGCCGACGAACTGCTGCGCATGAAGTACGTGATCAAGAACGTCGCGCACCGCAACGGCAAGACCGTCACCTTCATGCCCAAGCCGATCGTCGGCGACAACGGCAGCGGCATGCACGTGCACCAGTCGCTGTCCAAGGGCGGCACCAACCTGTTCTCCGGTGACGGCTACGGCGGCCTGAGCCAGCTGGCGCTGTGGTACATCGGCGGCATCTTCAAGCACGCCAAGGCCATCAACGCCTTCGCCAACTCGGGCACCAACAGCTACAAGCGCCTGGTGCCGGGCTACGAAGCACCGGTGATGCTGGCCTACTCGGCCCGCAACCGTTCGGCTTCGTGCCGCATTCCGTGGGTGTCCAACCCGAAGGCACGCCGCATCGAAATGCGCTTCCCGGATCCGATCCAGTCCGGCTACCTCACCTTCACCGCGCTGATGATGGCCGGCCTGGACGGCATCAAGAACCAGATCGACCCGGGCGCACCGAGCGACAAGGACCTGTACGACCTGCCGCCGGAAGAAGAGAAGCTGATCCCGCAGGTCTGCTCCTCGCTGGACCAGGCGCTGGAAGCGCTGGACAAGGACCGCGAGTTCCTGAAGGCCGGCGGCGTGATGAGCGATGACTTCATCGACGGCTACATCGCGCTGAAGATGCAGGAAGTGACCAAGTTCCGCGCGGCCACCCACCCGCTGGAATACCAGCTGTACTACGCCAGCTGACCGGTGGCGATGGCGGTGGGCTTCCCCCTCCCACCCGCCGCCATCGCTTCCGTCTTCGCGGCTGGGGAGCCGCAGGGCGGGCCCCGGTCCGCCGTGGTAGAGCGGACCCCGACCCGCCGTGGTAGAGCGGGCCGCTGGCCCGCTGCAGTAGAGCGGACTGTTAGTCCGCTGAAACAGGGGCAAGAGAGACCGGATACGCGACCAGGGCCGCCCTCCCTCCCGCGTCGGTCGTGCAAGGAGAGAGGCACGGCCGTCCCGGCCCTGTACGTGTCCGGTGCAACAGCCACGGCCATCATCCTGATGGCCGCTGGTTGCCTGATGCCAACGCGCGCTGGCGCGCTGGCCCCATCCACCCTCGGGACATGCGCATGAAACTGATCTCCGCCATCATCCGGCCGTTCAAGCTCGACGAGGTCCGCGAGGCCCTCTCCGACGCAGGCGTGTCGGGCATCACCGTGACCGAAGTGAAAGGCTTCGGCCGCCAGAAGGGCCACACCGAGCTGTATCGCGGCGCCGAGTACGTCGTCGACTTCCTGCCCAAGATCAAGATCGAAACCGTGGTCACCGACGAGCGTGCCGACGCGGTGATCGAAGCGATCCAGTCGTCGGCAGGCACCGGCAAGATCGGTGACGGCAAGATCTTCGTCACCGCCGTCGAACAGGTCATCCGCATCCGCACCGGCGAAATCGGTGCCGACGCGCTGTAACCCCTTTCCGGAGACTCCCCCATGAAGATGCGCCTTCTCACCGGGTGGCAAGCCCGGTTCCACTTCGTGTGCCTGTTGATGCTGCTCAGCGCGCTGGCCGCCGGTGCGTGGCCGGGCAGTGCCCACGCTCAGGCCCAGATCTCGCCGCTGCCGAGCGAAAGCGTGGCGGTCGAACCACTGCAGGATCCGGTCGCTCCGGCCGCCGCACCGGCCGCGGCTGAAGCCGCCGCGACCTACGACCATGGCGACGTGGCCTGGATGCTGACGTCCACCCTGCTGGTGCTGCTGATGGTGGTGCCGGGCCTGGCCTTGTTCTATGGCGGCCTGGTGCGTTCGAAGAACGTGCTGTCGGTGCTCAGCCAGATCCTGGTGGTGTTCTCGCTGGTGCTGCTGCTGTGGGTGGCCTATGGCTACAGCGCGGTGTTCAGCACGGGCAACCCGTTCTTCGGCTCGTTCACCGAATTCGCCTTCCTCAAGGGCTTCACTCCGGAGTCGGTCGGCAACACCCCGATCAAGGGCCTGCCGGATTACCTGTTCGTCGCCTTCCAGTCGACGTTTGCTGGCATCACCACCGCGCTGATCGTCGGCGCGTTCGCCGAGCGCATCAAGTTCCGTGCGGTGCTGCTGTTCTCGGCGCTGTGGTTCACCCTCAGCTACATCCCGATGGCGCACATCGTCTGGGGTGGCGGCTACCTGGGTGAGATGGGCGCGATCGATTTCGCCGGTGGCACCGTGGTCCACATCAACGCCGGTGTGGCCGGTCTGGTCGCCGCGTGGTTCGTCGGCAAGCGCCTGGGCTATGGCCAGACCGCGCTGAAGCCGCACAACGTGCCGTTTACCTATATCGGCGCGATGCTGCTGTGGGTCGGCTGGTTCGGCTTCAACGCGGGTTCCGCCGCTGCCGCCGATACCGTCGCCTCGCTGGCCTTCCTCAATACCATGCTGGCCACGGCCGCTGCCGTACTCGGTTGGACGCTGGTGGAAGCGATCAGCAAGGGCAAGCCGTCGGCACTGGGCGCGGCCTCGGGCGCAGTGGCCGGCCTGGTCGGCATCACCCCGGCCTGCGGCACCGTCGGCCCGCTCGGCGCGATCATCATCGGTTTCGTCGCCGGCGTGGTCTGCGTGTGGGGTGTGACTGGTTTGAAGCGCCTGCTGAAGGTGGACGACACCGCCGACGTGTTCGGTGTGCATGGTGTCGGCGGCATCGTCGGCGCGATTCTCACCGGTGTGTTCAGCGCGCAGTCGCTGGGCGGCACCAAGGCCGATCTGGATATCGCCCATCAGGTCTGGGTGCAGGTGGTCAGCGTCGGCTTGACCGTGGTCTGGTCGGCGGTAGTGACCACGCTGATCCTGCTGGTGGTGCGCAGCGTGGTCGGCCTGCGCGTGACCGAGGAAGCAGAGCGCACCGGCCTGGATGTGACCTCGCACGGCGAGTCCGCGTACGAGGCCTGAAGTAGCGGCCGAGCTGCTGCATTGATGTTGTGGGTGCCGACCGTTGGTCGGCACTTCTACTGCTCTGGTAGGTGCCACGCTTGCTTGGCACTGGGTCTGGGTCTGCTCTGGTGGGTGCCGACCGTTGGTCGGCACAGCGGCTAGCCCATCCACGCATGGCGTGGATCTACTGCATCCTCTCTGGTGGGTGCCAAGCTTGCTCGGCACGGCGGCATGCATCATCGCGCCTGATCGCGCACAATCGGGCCATGCACCCGATCCGCACCGCCCTGATGCTCTCGGCCTGCCTGCTGCTGGCCGCCTGTGCCTCCGCGCCGCAGGAAACCCGCAACCCGCTCGCCACCTGGGTGTCGTCACCCAACCAGAATGCGCGCACGCCGGTCATCATCGTCATCCACCACACCGAACAGAAATCGGTGCAGCAGAGCCTGCGCACGCTGCGCACCGCCAACAGCGGTGGACCAGTCAGCGCGCACTACCTGATCGGTGCCGATGGCCATCGCTACCAGCTGGTCGCCGATGAGCGCCGCGCCTGGCACGCCGGCGCCGGGCGCTGGGGCACCATCACCGATCTCAACTCCGCCTCGATCGGCATCGAGCTCGACAACGATGGCCGCAGCCCGTTCAGTGCGGCGCAGATCGAATCGCTAATCGTGCTGCTGCGCGATCTCACCACCCGCCTGAACATCCCGCCGCGCCAGGTCATCGGCCATGCCGACCTGGCGCCGACGCGCAAGCAGGATCCGAGCCGGTTCTTCCCGTGGCAGCAGCTGGCGGAGGCTGGATTCGGCGTATGGCCACGCGCCGCCGACGGGGCTGCGCCGGAAGGCTTCGACGCGTGGAATGCGCTGGCCCGCTTCGGCTATCCGCTCGACAACCGGGACGCCACCGTCGCCGCCTTCCACCGCCGTTTCCGTGGCCGCGACGACCTGCCGAAGACACTGGATGCTGAAGACGCCCGCATCCTGCATTCCCTGCTGCTGCAGACGCCGTGAGCCATGCCTGGCGCGTTCCAGCGCAGGCATCTCCATGCGGCTCCCGCTCCCCGGTAGTGCCAGGCCGTGCGTGGCATCCTCTGGCGATCACCCCAGTCCCAACGCATCGCGTAGCGCCACGATGTGCGCGCGGCCAACAACCAGCTCGCTACCGTCGCTCAGCACCAGCCAGTAGCGGCTGCCGGAACCGGCATGCAACGTACGCACGTGCCGCAGGTTGACCAGGTGCGAGCGATGGCAGCGCACGAAATCCTGAGGCAGTACTGAGGCCAGTGCAGTCAGGGATTTGTCATGCAGTTCGCTGCGGCCATCGCGCATGCGCACCTGGCTGTAGTCGCCATCTGCCGCGATCCACATCACTTCCGAGAGCTCGACGGTTGCCGTTCCCTGCGCACGCCAGATGCCCAGGTAGCGTGCCCGGCCTGAACGCATACCGCCGGTATCGAACAAGCGTTCCAGCGCCTGACCAAGGCGTTCGCGCGAAAAGGGCTTGGGAACGAAGTCGAGCACGCCGTGTTCAAATGCCTGCAGCGCACGATCACGGTGGGCCGACACCACTACGCACTGGTAGCGGCCGGCTACCGCACGCCGCAGCAGTTCGAAACCGTCCTCGCCCCCAAGGTTGAGGTCCAGCAGTAGGCCGTCGTAGACATTGCGCTGCAGGCGGTCGCCGGCTGCCTCCAGATCGGCCACGGCATCGAAGCGTGCGCGCGTTCCTGCCAGCTCGGCGCACAGCCGCTGCAGGCGTTGGCGTACCAGCGGTTCGTCTTCAACGATCAGGATGCGCATGTCAGTTCGATCCGTCCGCACCATTGGTTGCCGTCGATGCCTTGCACGAAGCTCCATCCGCCGGGGCTGGCGGCCGCCAGACTGGCTTCGATGTAGCGCGTGCCCGTGCCGCGACCGCGATGCGAGGATGAGCCGTGCGCGCTGTGCAGTTCCAGCACCCAACGTCCACCGCCGCGCTGCACGCGCAGACGGAACGGGTGCTGCGCGCATGCCAGCGCACCGGCATGCGTCAGCGCGTTTTCCACCTGTGCATGCAGGATGCCGGGCGGCAGCAACAGCGGCGCATCCTCGCCATCCACGTCCAGCACCAGGGGCTGGCCCAGTGCCTGGCCAACGATGTCCAGGTGGCTGCGGCACAGGGCCAGCTCGTCCTGCAACGGAATGCTCTGCCGGCTGCTGCTGTCACGCAGCCGATCGAACTGATCGGCCAACGACTCCACCAGGCGGCTGGCACGCGAAGGTGCCTGCTCGATCAGTTCCTGCAGACTTGTGAGGGTGTTCATGAGCCAATGTGGCTGGATGCCTCGCTGCAACAGCTGCAATGAAAGCCGTGCGCGCTCTTCACGCAGCAACGCATTGTGCCGGTCCAGTGCCTGCAGCTGTGCCGCATGACGCAGCAGCAGGAACACCATCAGCACCGCCAGCAGCAGGAAGTACGGCCCATCAAGGAAGGCGCCGCGCGCGACCAGCAACGCCAGCAGACCGGCTAGCAGCAATGCCAGGATCGGCCATCTATCCTCTGTGTCGCCGCGCGCACGCAGCAGCAGCGATGCCGAAGCGAGCAGGCTCAACAAGAGCACTGCCGCCGAGCGGGTGTCAAAGCCAGGCAGGACGATGGCGAGCACCGCGATCACGGACAGATAGACGAAGCACCCGGCACGCGGAACCGCCACCTGGAATCGCCGCGCCAGATAGGCTGGCAGGAGCATGGCCGCGGCTACGTGCAATGCCAGCAGTGCAATCAGGCGCGGGACATGCCACGGGTAGTCATACCCCAGCAGGGAGCGCCACGCTTCCACTGCAGGCAACGCCAGTCCCACCACGCCCAGTGCCAGCAGAAGGCGAGCGCCGGGCGTGCGGGTCTGGCCACGCAGTACCGCCAGGAAATACAGGCTGGCTGCCGCCAGTGCGCCGATGGCGAAGGCCGCAACCAGCCATGGCAGGATGATCTGGCCATACAGCACAGCTGCGGGCGCGATCAGTGCCATCGCGTCGGCGCCATGCAGGGTGAAATGTTGTCGCTGGCTGGATGCAAGCACGACCAGCTCATCGGTGGCATTGCCAGAAGCGGGGGGAAGCACGTGGACAAGGTCGATGCGTCCTGGTTGTTCTTCTTCAGCGGTGCGGCCCACGACGCCATTGCTGATCCAGGGCGTGCCGTTCCAGTACAGCTGGCTGGCAGCGCGCAGCGACAGCCGCAACGTGCGGTCATGATCGTCGGTGCCGGTTGGCGCCGGCACCTGCCAGCGCAGCCAGTACGGGCCGCGCCACTGCGCCAGCAGCTGCTGATCCAGCGGACGCCAGGCCAGGTCCTGCGGCGGCCGCGCAGGCAGGGGGCTGGATGCCCCGGCGTCCGCAGGTGCCATCTGCGCCCCCTGCACGAATACCACGCCGGCGGGTGGCGTCGACACGACCAGCCATGCGGCCACCGCCGCAAGCAGCAGAGCAAGAACAGCCAGGGTACGTGGGATCTGCATGGCGGCCATCGTATCGGTTGCGTGGAGCCATTGGACCGCCTTTTGGAGACGTTCGGCAGGCGGGTGTCCCCACAGCCCTGTGATCGAGCCGATGCTGACCGCGCACGTCCCTCCTTTGGAGCCCACCATGAGCCGCAACGCCAGCACATCGTCCAGCAGTCTCCATCCTCGTCGCTCTGCCCTGGTCGCCACGGTGGCTACGTTCTGCCTGGCGCTCGCTGCGGCCATGCCGGCGCAGGCCACGCCTAGGGCATTGGTGTTCGAGCCGTACACGCTGCAGACCAAAGCACATGGCGCCATCCCTGCAGAGATCGCCGTGCTGGAGGTGCCGCGCCGACACAGCGAGCCAGACGGACCGCGCATGGGGCTGAAGGTGGTACGCCTGCGTGCAACCGGTGGCAATGGCCGCAGCGCCCCCGTGGTTTATCTGGCCGGTGGCCCGGGTGGTTCCGGCATCGATACCGCGCGCGGCCCGCGCTGGCCGGTGTTCGACCAGGTCCGACGCGAAGCCGACGTGCTGCTGCTCGACCAGCGAGGTGCCGGTCTGTCTGAACCACCGCCGGAGTGTCCGCATGAAACCCGCTTCGACGATGGCCAACCACTGCAGCGCGATGCGGCCCTGGCCGCATTGCAGGCGACGGCTGCCAAGTGCGTGGAATTCTGGCGTCAGGCTGGCGTCGATCTGGGCGCCTATACGACCGCCGAGAGTGCCGATGACCTGGATGATCTGCGGCGCGCACTGGGTGTGCCCAGGATCAGCTTGTGGGGCATGAGCTATGGCACCCACCTGGCGCTTGCGACGGTGCGCCTGCACGGCAAAGATCTGGAACGCGTCGTGCTGATGGGCACCGAAGGCCCCGATGACACACTGAAACTGCCGCTCAGCAGCGATGCGCTGCTACAGGAACTGACGCCACTGGCCCGCAGGGACGGCTTCGACGATCTGGCCGGATCGGCAAAGCGCGTGCTGCAGGCATTGCGTGAGCAGCCGCGACAGGGTCGCAGCCGCATGCATGACGGTCGCCAGGTGACCATCGGTGAATTCGATGCGCAGATCCTGATTGCCAATACTCTTGGCCAGCGGCATACCCAGCAGTGGCTGCCGTTGATACTCCGCGAGGCCGAGCGCGGCAACTACGACCCGCTGGCCGATCTGGTGCTGATCGTGCGCGCACAGTTCGCCCAGTACCCGGCGATGGGGCTGGCCATGGACGTGGCTTCCGGGCAGAGCCCGCAGCGCCTGGCGAGGGTGGAGGCGCAGGCACGCGAAAGCCTGTTCGGCGACGCCCTGAACTTCCCGTTCCCCGCCATCGGCAACGGCCTGGGTCTGGCCGATCTGGGCGAATCCTTCCGCGGGCCGCTGCGCAGCGACGTGCCGGTGCTGTTCATCAGCGGCACGCTGGATGGGCGCACGCCACCGGCCAATGCCGATGCGCTGCGTCCAGGCTTCAGCCATGGCCGCTCGCTGCTGGTGCGCAACGCCAGCCATCACCACGAGCTGTGGACCGGCAATCCTGCCATTGCCCGCAGCATCGTCGACTTCCTGGCCGGTCGCATCGTGAACGATGCCGAGCTGGACGTACCGCCGCCGGTGTTCGCCACCAGCAACAGTGGCCTGCTGGGCAGTGGCGGACGCTGAAGGGAGAGCGTGGTGCCGGGCACCCGGCGCGTCCGGCACCGTGCTGTTTCCTCTACATTGGGGCAATGAAAGACATCATTGCCCCCCTGAACCGCACGAGCTTGGGCCTTGTTGCGCTGGCCGTGCTCGCAGGCTGCTCCACCACCGCTCCCCGCACCGGAACCGAAGTGCCGACGCCGGTCACGCCGCCCGCGGCCACCTATGCCAAGGCCGCATGGAGTGCACTGCCACCGGTCTCCGACAGCGACCTGCAGGCCGGTTTCGTCGCCTGGCGCAGCAGCTGCACCCGCCTGAAGAACGATGCGGTCTGGGCCAAATCCTGCGCCACCGCCGCGACGGTTTCGGACAAGGACCCGGCGGCGATCCGCCAGTTCCTACAGCGCGATTTGGATGTCTATGCATTGCGTGCCGGCGGCCACCAGGCCGACGGGCTGATTACCGGCTACTACGAGCCGATCTACCCCGGCAGCCTCACCCGCACGGCTGCTGCCACCGTACCGGTTTACGGCACGCCGAATGATCTGATCGTGGTGCAGCTGGACAGCGTCTACCCGGAATTGAAGGGCAAGCGCCTGCGCGGGCGCGTCGAGGGCAAGGTGCTCAAGCCCTATGACGACGCCGGCACCATCGCGGCCAAGGGCGCCAAGGCGCCGGTACTGGCCTGGCTGACCGACCCGATGGACCTGCAGCTGCTGCAGATCCAGGGGTCGGGCCGGGTGCGCCTGCCCGATGGCACGCAGGTGCGGCTGGCCTATGCGGAACAGAACGGCCACCCCTACCGCGCGATCGGTCGCTGGCTGGTCGACCAGGGCCAGCTGAAGAAAGAAGACGTCACCATGGACGCGATCCGCGCCTGGGCCCGGGCCAATCCCGCGCGCGTGCCGGAACTGCTGCGCAGCAACCCCAGCTACGTGTTCTTCGTGCGCAACCCGGACAGCCCGGAAGGCCCACGTGGTTCACTGAACGTGCCGCTCACCGCCGGCTACAGCGTCGCAGTGGATCGCAGCGTGGTGCCGCTGGGCAGCCTGCTGTGGCTGTCCACCACGCGCCCGGACGGCACCCCGGTGGTGCGCCCGGTGGCCGCGCAGGACACCGGCGGCGCCATTGCCGGTGAAGTGCGCGCCGACCTGTACTGGGGCAGCGGCGATGCCGCCGGCAAGCTGGCCGGCGACATGAAGCAGAAGGGCAACATCTGGATGCTGTGGCCGAAGGGCGTGGCGTTGCCTGCGTCGGCCCGGTGAAGCACTCACCTGCGCGCTGCGAGGTCGGGCGATAATGGCGCCATTCCGAACTTTCCGACCGCGCCTGCGGCCAGGACCTCTGCAATGACCTACGCAAAGCACAACGCAAAACCCGGCGCGAAATCCGCCGCGAAGAAGTACTACAAGCACTGGGCCGAATCGGGCCTGGGCAAGGGCAACGTGCTGATGGAAGCCCGTGGCGAGAAGATCGTGCGCCAGGTGGAGATCTACGGCACCAAGATGGTCTGGGCCGACGAGCATGCCCACAGCGATGACCGCTTCCTGCTGGCCGACCAGCCGGTGTCGTTCCTGGATTTCGACGAAGACGACGAAATCTCCGCGCGCGAATTCGAAAGTGCCTGGAAGAAGGCCCGGGAAGCTACCGGCTACCCGGTGTAAGCCACTGCTCCACCCCGTTTTTGTAGAGTCGAGCCATGCTCGACTGCTGTTTGCCAGGAGCAGTCGAGCATGGCTCGACTCCACATGGCAGACGTGCGTAATGTTATATGATTACATTTCATCTGCGCCCGTCCACCCCCATGAAAACCTCCACGCTGGTGGCCGCCCTCGCGGCGGCTCCGTTCGCCCCTGAAGCACTCGCACAATCGGCCGACGCCGCACTCACCCTCGGCAGGGTGCAGGTACACCAGCACGGGGAGGGCCAGCTGAGCGCACACCAGGTGCTGACCTCGGTGGACGTGCTGGGCGCGGACCAGATCGAAGACCGAAACGTCTCGCACAGCTGGGAACTGCTCGGGCAGATGCCCGGCATCCAGCTCACCGAAACCCGGCAGGGTGCCGAATCGGGCAAGGTCAGCTTCCGCGCCTTCAACGGTGAGGGCTACCTCAATGCCATCAAGACGCTGATCGATGGCATCCCCAGCAACGTCAACAGCGGCAACCAGCGCTTCATCGACATGCTGTTCCCGCTGGAAATCAGCTACATCGAAGTAGTGCGCGGTACCAACGATCCGCGCTATGGCTTGCACAACATCGGCGGCAACGTGAACTTCGGCACGCGCCAGGGCGGCAGCTATACCGATGCGCGGCTGGCCTACGGCAGCTACAACACCCGTGATGCGCAGCTGGCGGTAGGCCGTGAAGCCAATGGCGTCGCACAGAACTATTTCGTCGGCACCCAGGCCAGCGATGGCTACCGCGACCACGACACCTCGAAGAAATATTCGCTGGGCGGCAAGTGGTTCTACGGCTCGCTGGACGAGGGCCTGCGCGTGGGCCTGACCGCGCGTGCATACCACCACGAAGCCGAAGAACCCGGCTTCATGACCGCCGACGAACTGCGCACGCATCGCCGCGGCAGCGACCTGCGCAACGGCAACGATGGCGATGACCGCGACATGCGCCAGATTGCCGCGCACCTGGATATGAAACTGTCCGAGAGGCTCACCTTCGGCACGCGGCTCTATTACAACCGCTACGAAGACGACCGCCGCGTGACCTTCAGCGACCTGCCCACCGGCAACCTGCCGCGCCAGCGCCGCGTGTGGGATGAGCGGCAGACCGGCCTGCTCAGCACGCTCACCTGGCAGGCCAGCCCCGCGCTTACCGTCGAGGGCGGCTTGAACTACGAGCAGCAGGACAACAGCTACCTCCGCGATCGCTACGCCTACGCCGAACCCACCGACTTCAGCCGTGCCCCGGCACGGGTGCAGAACAACGACCGCCACAGCTTCGACAATTGGGGCGCCTACGTGCAGGCCATCTACCAGCCCGTCGAGGCGTGGAAGATCGTGCCGGCCTACCGTGTGGACCGCTTCAGTGGCCGTACCCACCTGATGAACGGCCTCAGCGCTCGGCTGCAGGATTACGGCAGCATCGGCCAGCCCAAACTGAGCGTCATCCACAGCCTGGGCGAGAACACCCACGTCTACGCAAACTGGGGCCGCACTTTCCAGGTGCTCACTGGATCCACCGCGCCGGCTTACCTCGCCCCGGGCCAGGCGCCGATGCATCCGTCCACCAACACCGGCATGGAGCTGGGCCTGAAGTTCCAGCCGTTCGCGGGCAGCCAGGCACGTCTGGCGGTATGGCAGCAGGATGCGGAAAACGAGGTGTCCAACATGCCGGCCACCGGTACCACGGTCACCTTGGGCAAGACCCGCCGACGCGGCGTGGATGCGCAGTTGAGCCTGCAGCTGGGCGACGACTGGACGGTATGGGCGTCGCACGCCTACCAGGAAGCGAAGATCACCCGCGACGACCGCGACGCCAGCATTTCCCTGCAGGGCCGCGAAGTGGCCGCCACCCCGCGATACATCAGCAACCTGGGGGCGGATTACCGCGCCAGCGACGCGCTTCGCCTCGGCCTGCAGGCACGCGCGCAGGACGACTACTACCTTGAGGAGCGCAATGTGGCCGGAAAGTTCGGTGGCTTTGCCGTGCTCGACCTCAGCGCGGCCTACCAGATCAACCCACGCTGGAGCGTGGACCTGCAGCTGAAGAACGTTACCGGACGCCAGTACGCCTACGCCTGGTACGACAGCTTCTTCTGGGACAGCGCTCGCCCGATGTTTTCGCCGGCCCCTGGCCGTAGCGTGTTCGTCGGCCTCAATATGAAACTGTGACCCGCTCACGTATCCGGTAGTGGGCGAGCTTGCTCGCCCTGCGGCAGTGGTCAGGGCCCTTTCCTGACGGAAAGGGATCCGACCCCGGACCCGCGTTTTGCACTACATTGGTGCAATGTCCGACCCCGCACCCCCGCCGTCCCTCGATGCCCTGGGCACGCCGTTGGCCTGGGCCGGGGCCGATGGCTGCATCGCCGGCTGCAATCCGGCCTTCGCCCGCTGGCTGGGCGTCAGCGTCCGGCGCCTGCTGGGGCGGCCGCTGGCCGCACTGGAAGTGCAGGGCGAGGCACTGGCCCATTTCCTGGCCCGCGATGAGCGCGACAGCCTGCGCCTGAACCGGTTGGCGCTGGCGGTGCCCGGCGAGGCCCCGCGCTTCGCCGAGGGCTGGATGAGCCGCCGCGACGATGGCGGTTGGCTGCTGGAGGCGCATCCGGTCGATGAATTCCCCGGGCTCGACCCGACCCAAGCCCTGCCCAGCGCGCTCAGCGCGGCGCTGAAGGGACTGGCCCACGAGCTTCGTAATCCGCTGGCCGGGTTGAAGGGCGCGGCCCAGCTGCTGGCCCGCCGCGCGGCCCAGCGCGATGCCAGCGAACGCGAGCTGATCGAGCTGATCGGCTCGGAGATCGAACGCCTCAACGGCCTGCTCGACCAGCTGCTGTCGCCGGCCCCGGCTGCACCGCATGCCGAGCTGAACATCCATGCCGCGCTGGAACGCGTGCTGCGTCTGGCCGAGAACGAGGCCGGCTGGGCGGTACGCCTGCAGCGCGACTACGACCCCAGCATTCCCGAATTCCATGGCGACGCCGACCGCCTCACCCAGGCGGTGTGGAACCTGGTGCGCAACGCGATCCAGGCCGGCGCCGGCAACATCACCCTGCGTACCCGCGTAGAACACGGTGTACGCATCGCCGAGCAGCTGCACACGCTGGCGCTGCGCCTGGAGATTGCCGACGACGGCCGTGGCGTGCCCGAGGAGCTGGCCGAGCATCTGTTCCTGCCGCTGGTCAGTGGTCGCGCCGAAGGCACTGGCCTGGGCCTGGCGCTGGCGCAGCAGGTCGCGCGCGAACACCGCGGTACGCTGACCTACCGCTCGCGCCCGGGCCATACCGTGTTCACCCTGCTGCTGCCGATCGTCAGCGGTGCCGCCCCGGCCGAGGAGGCCCCGCACGATGTCTGAGTCCTCTTCGTCCCCGCAGCGCATCTGGGTGGTCGATGACGATCGGGCCGTGCGTTTCGTGCTGTGCACCGCGCTGCGTGAGGCGGGCTACCAGGTCGTCGATTTCGACAGCGCCGCCCCCGCCCTGCAGGCGTTGAGCGAAGGCCCGCCGCCGGCGCTGCTGTTCACCGATGTGCGCATGCCGGGTGACGATGGCCTGGTGCTGTTGGACAAGCTCAAGGCCGCGCTTCCGCAGCTGCCGGTGGTGGTGATGTCGGCCTACACCGACGTGGCCAGCACGGCCGGTGCGTTCCGCGGTGGCGCGCATGAATTCCTGTCCAAGCCGTTCGATCTGGACGACGCCGTGGCGCTGGCGCAGCGTGTGCTGCCGGCCGTTGCACCGGCACTGGCGGCGCCCACACCTGCGGCGGAAGCGCATGGCGACCAGCCACCGCAACTGGTGGGCGATACCCCGCCGATGCGTGCGCTGTTCCGTGCCATCGGCCGCCTGGCGCAGGCGCCGCTGGCGGTGCTGATCACCGGCGAAACCGGCACCGGCAAGGAGCTGGTGGCCAATGCGCTGCATCGCGAATCGCCGCGCGCGCAGGGGCCGTTCGTCGCGCTCAATACTGCTGCAATCCCGTCCGAGCTGCTGGAAAGCGAGTTGTTCGGCCACGAAGCCGGCGCCTTCACCGGTGCCCAGCGCCGCCATACCGGTCGCTTCGAGCAGGCCAACGGCGGCACCCTGTTCCTGGATGAGATCGGCGACATGCCGTTGCCGCTGCAGACCCGCCTGCTGCGCGTGCTGGCACAGGGCGAGTTCTTCCGCGTCGGTGGCCGCGAGTTGATCCGCGTCGACGTGCGGGTGATTGCCGCCACCCACCAGGATCTGGAAGGACTGGTCGCGCAGGGGAAGTTCCGTGCCGATCTGCTGCATCGCCTGGACGTGGTGCGCCTGCAGCTGCCACCGCTGCGCGAGCGTCGCGAGGACATCGCACAACTGGCAAGTACGTTCCTGGGCGCCGCCGCACGCAAGCTGGATACCCCGCCGAAGCGCCTGACCGCTGCCGCACTGCAGGCGCTGCGCGAACACGACTGGCCGGGCAACGTGCGCGAACTGGAAAACGTGTGCTGGCGGATGGCGGCGCTGGCCGCCGCTGACACCATTGGCGTGGCCGACGTCGATACCGCGCTCAACCGTACGCGCGGTCGTCGCAGCAGCACCACCAACGCCGATCCGGGGCAGTGGGAGGCACTGCTGGCCGAATGGGCACGCCGTCAGCTGGCCGAAGGCGTGGAAGGGCTGCACGCGCAGGTGCGTGCGCGGGTCGACCATGCCCTGCTGGAGGCCGCGCTGCAGATCACCCATGGCCGCCGTGCCGAAGCCGCGGCCCGCCTGGGCCTTGGCCGCAATACCCTTACCCGCAAGCTGGGCGCCGGGCGCCGTCGCGGGGGCCATTGAACGGTCCCTGCACGCGATCCTCGCGCCCGCTTGCCGAACCGTTGATCGTTCATGGACGATGCCGTCCGTAGTGTCACCTGCAAGGAGTCTTCGATGCGTCTGTCCTTTGCCATCCTGCCGTTGTCCGCCGCCGTGCTGCTGTCTGCCTGTGGCAGCGCACCGAAGAAGGCCGAACCCACCCCGCCACCGCCGACCGTGGTCAGCGCCGCCAAGCAGGCCGAGGCCAATCTGTCGCCGGCCTCGGCCAGCATCGTCAGTGGCCGCATCGCGCTGATGGTGGAGCCCGGTGGCATCCACATCACCGGGCTGATCGGTGGCCTGCAGCCGATGCAGCAGGCCGGTTTCCACATCCACGAGCGCGGTGACTGCAGCGCGGTGGATGCCAGCAGTGCCGGCAATCACTTCAATCCCGGTGGCGCTGCGCATGGCCGCGCCGGCACCGGCAAGCACCACCTGGGCGACATGGACAATCTGCGTGCCGACGCCCAGGGCCGCGCCAACGTCGATATCCACCTCAAGGGCGTTACCCTTGGCGGAGGCGCCGCCACCGATATCGCCGGACGTGCACTGGTCGTGCATGCCAACGCCGACGACTATCGCAGCCAGCCCGCCGGCAATGCCGGCGTCCGCATCGCCTGTGGCGTGATCCGGGTTGTCCGCTGATCACTGCAGGCATCATCCAGGGAGAGATTCCATGCGTTTGATCCACACTTCGCTGTTCGCAGCCATTGCTGCACTGGGCCTGGCGGCCTGCAACCAGCAGCCGGCCGCGCCGCAGGCTGAAACCGCGCCGGCCGCTCCGGCCGACGGCACCACCGCCGAACCGGCCGCAGCACCTGCACCGGCTGCCGATGCCTCGGCCACGGCCGAGCTGGCGCCGACCCAGGGCAACGAGACGAAGGGCAGCGTCACCTTCAAGGTGGTTGACGGCAAGGTCCACGTGACCGGCCAGATCAGCGGCCTGAAGCCGGGCAGCGAGCACGGCTTCCACATCCACGAGAAGGGCGACTGCAGCGCCCCGGACGGCATGAGCGCCGGTGGCCACTTCAACCCGGGCAAGCAGGATCACGGCAGCGTGTCCGCCGATCCGCACCACGGTGGCGACATGCCCAACATCAAGGCCGACGACAAGGGCGTGGCCACCATCGACGGCCCGGTGTCGAGCAACGTCAACATCGGCAAGGGTGATGACTTCGACATCATCGGCCGCGGCCTGATCGTCCACGCCGATGCGGATGACTACAAGACCCAGCCGACCGGCAACGCCGGTGCGCGCCTGGCGTGTGCGGTGATCCAGAAGGCGCAGTAAGTCATCAGAAAACGCCGGCGCAAGCCGGCGTTTTTCTTTATAGGTAGTGCCGGCCGCTGGTCGGCAATCGCAGATCCGGAGGTTGCCGGCCAGCGGCCGGCACTACCAACACCCGCATCAGCGCGCCAGCAACTCGCGCGCGTCCTGACCGGCCTCGCAGTGCACGAACAGCACCGGCACGCCGTGCGCTTCCAGCACCGCGGCCATCTGCCGCTGGCGCATCAGGAACTGCTCGTAGATGCCCTTCAGGCGGTCGCAGTCGTTCTTGCCGTGGTTGTAGTGCGCGCACCAGCCGGCCGGATCGAACAGCGCCATGCGTGCCTCGCCATGGGTATAGCGCAGCAGCGGCTCGGGCGCGGCATTGAGCCACTCGTCCTCGCCCGGCGCCATGATCGCGGTCTCGATCAGCGGCCACAGCGCGGCCAGGCCTTGATTGTCGTACTGCATCGACATCATCGCGGCCAGATCATTCACGGTGAAATAGCGCGCATGCTCGATGCGGGCACCGAAGGTGTTCTGCGCCATCAACGCGGTATCGGCATGCGCCATGCCGTTGGCCAGCAGCGTGTCTTCCAGCGCCTCGGCCACTGCATTGGTCGTCGCCACGTCGCTGCCGGTCAGCAGGAACGGCACCACGCGCAGGCCACCGCCCACCAGGCTGGCATCGGCCTGGAACGGCAGCGGCACGTCACCGTTGGCATCGGTACCGAAGGCCAGCAGGCGCGGGCCCTGGTTACGGCCCGGGGCACGCATCTGCAGTTCTTCCAGGCGGCGATGGATCGGCCAGCCCGGGCGCAGTACTTCGGCCGGGTCGAAATGGGCGGCGGCGAACACCAGGTCCAGCTCGGCCACCTGCGGCACCAGCTTGGACAGGTCGCGGCCGACGCGATCGGCCAGTTCACCGGCCTGTTCGGCGCTGAGCACCGCCTGGCGGGGGATTTCGCCGCCGGCCAGTTCCAGGGCCAGCACGCCAAGGGCATTCATCGCGGGGTCGGGTTTGCTCATGGTTCCACGGTTGGCCCATCACAGGGCGGCAGCTACACTTGGCTCCATTATGCCTGCTCCGTCGTGCAGGCCATGTTGCAGACACCCTCATCCATGCCAGGTATCTCCATGCCCAACGCTCGTCCCGTCGCCATCCTCGGTGGCGTCCGCATTCCGTTCTGCCGCCAGAACACCGCGTATTCGGATGTCGGCAACCTTGGCATGTCGGTCCGTACGCTGGGCGCGCTGGTCGAACGTTTCGGCCTGCACGGCCAGCAGCTGGGTGAAGTGGCGATGGGTGCGGTGATCAAGCACTCCAGCGACTGGAACCTGGGCCGCGAAGCCACGCTCTCTTCTGGCCTGTCGCCGTTGACCCCGGGCATCACCCTGCAGCGCGCCTGCGGCACCTCGCTGGACAGCATCATCACGGTTGCCAACAAGATCGCGCTGGGCCAGATCGAATCGGGTATCGGTGGCGGTTCGGACACAACCTCCGACGTGCCGATCGTCTACGGCAAGAAGCTGCGCGCGCGCCTGCTGGCCGCCAACCGTGCCAAGAGCACCGGCGACAAGATCCGCGCGCTCACCGCTGGCTTCAAGTTCTCCGAGCTCAAGCCCGAATTCCCGGGCGTGGCCGAGCCGCGCACCGGCAAGAGCATGGGCGACCACTGCGAGGACATGGCCAAGGAATGGAACATCTCGCGTGACTCGCAGGACGAGTGGGCGGTGTCGTCGCACAAGAAGCTGGCTGCCGCCTATGAGCGCGGTTTCTTCAACGACCTGATCGCACCGTTCCGTGGTGTCGAGCGTGACAACATCCTGCGCCCGGATACTTCGCTGGAGAAGCTGGCCACGCTGAAGCCGGCGTTCGACAAGGTTTCCGGCCGCGGCACGCTCACCGCCGCCAACTCCACGCCGCTGACCGACGGCGCCGCCGCCGTGCTGCTGGCCAGCGAAGAGTGGGCGCGTGCCCACGGCCATGAGCCGCAGGCCTATCTGCGCGATGCGCATGTCTCTGCGGTGGACTTCGTGCATGGCGAAGGCCTGCTGATGGCGCCGACCGTGGCCGTGCCGGAGATGCTCAAGCGCAACGGCCTGACCCTGCAGGACTTCGACATCTACGAGATCCACGAAGCTTTTGCCGCGCAGGTGCTGTGCACCCTGCGTGCGTGGGAGAGCGAGGATTACTGCCGCAATCGCCTGGGCCTGGATGCACCGCTGGGTCGCATCGACCCGGACAAGATCAACCTGCTGGGCTCGTCGCTGGCCACTGGCCACCCGTTCGCGGCGACTGGCGCACGCGTCATCGCCACCGCAGCCAAGCAGCTGGCCGAACGCGGCGGTGGCCGCGCGCTGGTGTCGATCTGCACCGCCGGCGGCATGGGCGTAGTGGCGATCGTCGAGCGCTGATCGCTGCGACCGCGCGCCAACCAAGGTTGGCGACTACCGGGTTCCACAGATGAAAACGCCGCCCAATGGGCGGCGTTTTTCTGCTCCGGTGGGTGCCGACCGTTGGTCGGCACGCTTCACGGCAACCGTGGATTGCCGAATTCGTCGCGCTCTTCGTTGGCGTCATACACCGGCGGCTGCACCGTAACCGGCTGCTCCTCCACCGTGGCACGCAGCGGCGCTTCGGTGCCGCGCACCAGTTCCACGCTGTCCTCGCCACGCTGCAGTCGCAGCGCATTGGCCAGGCACTGCGCGGCCAGCGCGTGCTCGCCACGCTGTGCGAACAGCTCACCCAGTGCCTCCCACGCCGGGGCACCGGCGCCCGCGGCGATGGCCTCGTGCAGGAACGCATCGGCGGCATCCCACTGCTGCTGGGCCAGGGCCACGCGGCCCTGTGCCAGGCGCAGCGCAGCCGAGCTGTCGTGCACGTTGCGCCAGCGCGCGAGGTTGGCCTGACGCGTGGCCAGGCGCTCGGCCGGCAGGCGGCCATACAGCGCCACCAGTTCGTCATCCCAACGCTGGTCCAGTGCCTGTTCCAACGCCAGCAGCGCCGGTTCGTCCCAGTTCAACGCAACCGCACGGCTGGCATACGCACCCACCACGTCCGGGGTTGGCCGCAGCGCCTTCGGCGTGGCTTCCCACTGCGCGGCCAGCGCATTGACGTCGGCTGCTTCCAGCAGCGCCTGTGCGGCCAGGCGTGCTTCCAGTTCGCTGTTGGCGTCGGCCGGCAGCACCTTGCTCTGGCGCAGTGCACCCAGCTGGCCATACGCCTCGTGGGCGCGGCCGGCCTGTGCCAGCGCTTCGGTACGCAGCCACAGGCCGCGCGGCGGCAGCGGCTGGATCGTCGCCACATCCAACGCGTTGATCGCATCCACCGGCAGATCGCGCGCCAGCAGCTGTTCGGCGCGTAGAAGCGCCTGCAGGGTGGCATCGCTCTCGCCCAGGCGCTGCAGCAGGGCTTCACCGGCGGGGCCGTCGGCACGTGCCTGCGCACTGCGCACGGCATTGGCCAGCGCCACCGCGCTCACTTCCGGATCCTTGGCGGCACCATCCAGCAGCTTTTCCGCGCGCTGCCACTGGCCGTGCTCATAGGCCTGCAGGCCGTCGATCAGGCGCACCCGGCCCTGCTTGCGGCGGTAGCGGCCCCAGGCGCGGAACGGTGCAGCGATCAGGCTCCACAGCAGCCACAGCACCAGCACCGCGATCACCGACAGCAGTGCCACCTTGGGCAGGTTGCTGTGGTAGTCGTAGCCGCCGTAGCGCAGGGTCACTTCGCCGAAGCGGTTGAGGTCATCGGCGCCGAGCCATTGCGCGGCCACCACGCCGATGGCCACGGCCAGCAACAGCACGACCAGGGATTGCAGGGGTTTCATGGGGGATTACCTCCGGTCGGTCTGGGTGCGCAGTTGCTGCAGGGTGCTGCCAAGAACGCTGTTGCTGGCCTGCAGCGGAAGCTCGCGCAAGGCCTTCAGTTCAGCACGTTGCGCGCGCAGGGCCGGTGAATCCGGCCAACGCCGCTGTGCCCAGTGTTCCACGCGCGCCAACGCGGTATCGCGACCGGTGCGGTCGCCACGTTCGATTGCGGCACGCGCCAGGGTCAGTTCCAGCTGCAGCGCATCGTCGGCATTGCGGCGTTCGGCGGCGGTCAGCGGGCCATTCTGGCGGCTCGGGGTGATGTCCACGAACGGTGCCAGCGTGGCCTGCCACCAGGGCTTGCCGGCGCCGGGCGCGGTGCTACCCGTCACCTGCGAGGGCAGGCCCTGCAGGGCCTTGGCCAGGGCATCCAACCGCTGCAGCGATTGCACGCGCGGGCCGGTGCCCAGCGCATCCAGTGCATCGCGTTCCTGTACCAGGGCCTGGCGCAGGTTCAGGCCGTCGCTGTCGGGCAGATCGGCCAGCGCGGTGGCGGCCTGTGCATACAGGCGGCGTGCGCCTTCCACGTCGTCGGCGTAGTTCAGGCGCTGCGCCGCCTGGGTCAGCAGCAGTTCGGCCTCATCGCGCTGTACCGCCTGACGGCCCTGGTTGGCGCTGTCGACCAGCTTGGCCAGGTTCTCTTCCAGCAGCGCACTGCGCTGGGAAAGGCCCAGCATCTCGTCGCGCAGCACGCGGTTGGTGGTCGCCGCATCCTGCAGGCGCTGGCTGGTTGCGCGCTGGTCGCGGCGCAATGCATCCAGCGTCGCCTGCAGGCCCTGCAGTTGTACGGCCGTGGTCTGCGCCTGCGCTTCCTGTTCGTGCTGTTGCTGCTGCCAGACGTACCAGCCGGCATAGCCGCCCACGCCAAGCACGACCACCCCGGCCAGCGGCAGCAGCCAGCGCACGGGTCGACGGGGCGGGGAAACGGGCGGAGTCTCGTTCATGGGGCTTCCTTGTCGGCACCGTCGCCGGTCAGGTTCCGGCAGGCCGCGTTGTGCACAGCATCACTGTTGCCGACCACAGCGGCAAGCGTGACCCACGTCCCTGTTCAGTTCGCTGCCGGGACGGTGAGCGTGGCGTGTGCAGCCGCCACCAGCTGCGCGGTGGTGGGCCCGGCCGCGCGCACCACGCGCTGCAGCCCCAATGCGTGCGCCTGTTCGCCCAGCCGTTCGCTGGCCACGACGGCGGTGGCATGTGCCTGACAGCGTTGCTGCAATGCCGGCGGAAGCTGCTGCCAGAAATGCAGCAACGCCTCACCACTGCTGACCGCCAGCACCCACGGATACGCTGAATGCGCCAATCGAGCCAGCGTGCGTGGCGACAGGCGCAGCAGGCGACGCTGATAGACATCGGCGCGCTCGATGCTGCCGCCGGCCGCCTGCAGTTGCGCAGCAATCAGGCCGCGCCCGCCGGGGGCGGTCACCAGCCCGATGCGCAGGCCGCGTACGTCCGCCAGTACCGGCAGCGCCAGCAGGCCCTCGCTGTCCATCCGCTGCGGCGCATGCACCTCGGCGACACCCTGCGCCCGCAGCGCGCGCGCGGTGCCTTCGCCCACGGTCAGCCACGGGCTGCGTTGTGCCTCGGCCAGTGGCAACAGGGTGGCGGCTGCGGTAACGGCGGCCGGGCTGGTGAACACCACCCGATCGCAGTTCAGCGCGCGTTGCAGCTGGTGCACCACTGGCGTGCCGTTCAGGCGCTGCAGGCGCCAGGGTGGCAGGGCCAGCACATGCCCGCCCAGCCCAGCAACGGCGCGGCGCAGCGCGGAATTCTGGCCCTGCGGTCGCAGCGAAATGAAGGTCCAGCCCGGTTCGGAACCGGCGGCGCCAGTGGGTATCGTATGGTCGGCCATTGCCTGCATTATGCGGGCCCTTCGTTGTCGTGGTCCCTGCTCCGATGTCCGTTGATGCTCTGACTTCCTCGCTGGCCGCCCTGCAGGACGTGCTTGACTGCATGCCGGCGGTCCGCGCCATGCAGATCCAGCTCGACGGCTATGCCGATGGCGTGCTGCGCATCACCGCGCCGCTGGCCGCCAACGTCAACGACAAGGGCAACGCCTTCGGTGGCAGCCTGGCCTCGGTGCTGACCCTGTCCGGCTGGGCGCTGGTCAGCCTGCGCCTGCGCCTGGCCGGCCACGATGCCGAGGTCTACGTGGCCGACAGCAACCTGCGCTACCTGGCACCGGTCTACGAAGACCTGCACGCCCATGCCGAAGCGGCCGAGGCCACTGGCTGGGATGCCTTCCTGAACACCTTCCGCCAGCGCCGCAAGGCCCGCATCAGCATCATCGCCACCCAGCCCGGTGCCGATGGCAAGCCCGCCGCCGAGTTCAGCGGTCGCTTCGTTGCCTTCGCCAAAGGGTAGGATGGCAGGCTGACGTTCTGGGGAAACCACCGATGCGCCGCCTCATCCAGTTCCTGATGTGTTCCCTGCTGCTGGCCAGCGCCGTGGCTTCGGCAGACGACCTGAGCCGCAAGCAGCGCAAGCTGCTGGAAGAGACCCAGATCGCCTACGGCGCCACCATCCGCTGGGGCAGCATGGACGATGCCATCGGCTATCTGGACCCCAAGCTGCGCAAGGAAAAGCCGCCCACCGAGTTCGAGCTCAACCGCTACGCGCAGCTGCGCGTGTCGTCCTACCGCGAGCGCAGCAGCGCCGCGCTGGACGGGGGCCTGGTCGAGCGCCGGGTCGAAATCGGGGTGATCAACCAGAACACCCAGGCCGAACGCACCGTGGTGGTGGTTGAGCGCTGGCGCTGGGATGCCGAGGCCAAGCGCTGGTGGCAGACCGCCGGCCTGCCGGACCTGTGGAAGGGGCAGTGACGGGCCGCGTCCGGCTTGTGCGACAATCGGCGCCCGCTTAATCGACCCGTGACCTGAGTGAATTACGAAGAGTTGCTGGCCTTTGCAGGCCGAAACCCGATGCTGTCCGCGGCCCTGGTCGGCCTGACCGTGGCCATCATCGTCACCGAGATCCGCCGCCTGTTCCGGGGCTTCAAGGGCATCAAGCCCGCCGAACTGACCCAGCTGATCAACGCGGGTGGCACGGTGGTGGTCGACCTGTCGGCCAGCGGTGACTTCGAGAAGGGCCACATTGCCGGCAGCCGCAATGCCCAGGCCAGTGCCTTCGGCCCGGACAACAAGCTGGTGGCCAACGCCAAGCAGTCGCCGGTGGTGCTGGTGTGCCGCAGCGGCAACGCCTCGGAAACCGCCGCCAAGGCGCTGAAGAAGGCCGGCTTCGAAAAGGTCTACGTGCTCGACGGCGGCATTCCCGCCTGGCAGCAGGCCGAGCTGCCGCTGGTCAAGGGCCGCAACTGATTGCCGCAGGTGGCGGATCCGGCCTTGTATGGGCCTGATCCCGCCCCCATCGCAGTAGTTCGACCATCGTTTTCATTGCATTCACCTGGAGTTACTGGAAATGTCCGAAGAGATCACCAACGGCGCCGCTGCGCCGGTCGATGCCGCTACCGGCCCTGCTTTCACCGTCGAGAAGATCTACGTCAAGGACGTCTCCTTCGAGTCGCCGAACGCTCCGACCATCTTCAATGACCAGGTGCAGCCGGAACTGCAGCTCAACCTGAACCAGCAGGTGCAGCGCCTGGGCGAGAACGCCTTCGAAGTGGTGCTGGCCGTGACCCTGACCTGCCAGGCCGGTGAGCGCACCGCCTACGTGGCCGAAGTGAAGCAGGCCGGCGTGTTCGGCCTGGTCGGCCTGGACCCGCAGTCGATCGACGTGCTGCTCGGCACCCAGTGCCCGAACATCCTGTTCCCGTACGTGCGTCAGCTGATCAGCGACCTGATCCAGGCCGGCGGCTTCCCGCCGTTCTTCCTGCAGCCGATCAACTTCGAAGGCCTGTACGCAGAAACCCTGCGCCAGCGCCAGGAGCAGGGCGACGCACCGTCGCTGGCTGACTCCGAGCCGGCTGGCAACGCCTGATTTCTGCCGCGACGTCACGGATGAGCACTACCGCTGACAAGATCGCTGTGCTGGGCGCCGGTTCCTGGGGAACCGCGCTGGCCAGCCTGCTCGCACGGCACGGTCACCCGACCGTGCTGTGGGGGCGCGACGCTGCCGTGGTCGAGGCCATCGACCAGCGCCACGAGAACCCGCGCTACCTGCCGGGCATCCCGCTGCCGGACAGCCTGCGTGCCACCACCGACCTGGCGTCGGCAGTGGAGGGCGCCGCCTGGATCCTGGTGGTCACCCCGTCGCATGCATTCGGTGAAACCGTGCGCGCGCTGGCGCCGCTGCGTCCGGCCGGTGCCGGCGTGGCCTGGGCCACCAAGGGCTTCGAACCTGGTTCGGGCCGCTTCCTGCATGAAGTGGCGCGCGAAGTGCTGGGTGAGGACGTGCCGCTGGCCGTCGTCACCGGTCCGTCGTTCGCCAAGGAAGTGACCCAGGGCCTGCCGACCGCGATCACCGTGCACGGCGACGTGCCCGAGTTCGCGCAGACGGTGGCCGAGGCGATGCATGGCCCGGCGTTCCGTGCCTACACCGGCGACGACATGGTCGGTGCCGAGCTGGGCGGCGCGATGAAGAACGTGCTGGCCGTGGCTACCGGTGTGGCCGACGGCATGCAGCTGGGCCTCAACGCCCGTGCCGGCCTGATCACCCGTGGCCTCAACGAGATGCTGCGCCTGGCCGCGGCGATCGGCGCCAAGCCGGAAACGCTGATGGGCCTGGCGGGCCTGGGCGATCTGGTGCTGACCTGCACCGGCGACCTGTCGCGCAACCGCCGCCTGGGCCTGGCCTTGGGCCGCGGCCAGACGCTGCAGGATGCCGTGCGCGAAATCGGCCAGGTGGTCGAGTCGGTGCAGACCGCCGACGAAGTGATGCGACAGGCACGCCGTCATGGCATCGACCTGCCGATCTCGGACCGCGTGCGTGCCGTGCTGCACGGCGAGCAGACGCCTGAAGAAGGCCTGCGCGCATTGCTGGCGCGGGAACAGAAGCCGGAGTATCCGGACACGCTGTTCAAGTGAATCGAAAAACCCCGGCTACGTGCCGGGGTTTTTTTATGTATGTGGCCCATCCACGCATGGCGTGGATCTACTCCGGAATCCGCTTCTGGTAGCAGCCAACCTTGATTGGCGCCCGATAGCGCCGGGCCATGCCCAGCGGAATCCATCACCGCGCCCGTGGCGGCGCGTTGGTGTTGTCCATGTCCGAGAAGATCAACCACGGCCCGTCGCCCACGCGCTTCAGCGTCAGCGTGAACTTGCCGGTGTCCCCCACGTTGTTGCCGTAGCGGTAGGCACCAATGATGTAGCCCGTGCTGCCCTCCACCGAGTACGCCAGCGCGCGCAGCCGCAACGGGCTGCCGCCCTGGCCGGCATACGCGGCTTCGATCGCGCTGCGCCCACGCACCGGTAGCTGGTTGCTCTGCAGCACAAAACCATCCTCGGCGAACAGCGCAGCCAGTGCCCTGGCATCGCCCGTGCGCCAGGCCTGCTCGTAGTCGCGCAGTACGCGGTCCAGCGTCGCGGGCAGGGCCGCATCAGGAAGAGGCTGTGCGGGCTTCGCACCTTCAGCATCGTGGGCGATGGCCGGCGATGCCAGCAGCAGGGCACTGCAGAAAATCACGGCGAGTCGTGTGCGGTGCATGCGTCCGGCTCCAGGCGATGACGGGAACGTGCGAACGCATCCTAGCGCGCTGCTGGTTAGAATCACGCAGGCGCCCGCGCGGCGGCATGCACCGCAGATCAGACAAGGACAAGGAATGAAGATTCGAATCACAGGGATGGCACTGACGGTCGCA
Organism: Stenotrophomonas sp. GD04054; assembly: GCF_029836955.1. Taxonomy (NCBI): domain Bacteria; kingdom Pseudomonadati; phylum Pseudomonadota; class Gammaproteobacteria; order Lysobacterales; family Lysobacteraceae; genus Stenotrophomonas; species Stenotrophomonas sp. GD04054. The sequence continues at coordinate 64,341 of NZ_JAOECR010000010.1, forward strand.
CTGCTGGCCGCCTGCGGACAGGCACCAGCGCCGGATGCAGCACCGGCCGCACCGGCACCAACCACCGAAGCACCTGCGGCCACGGCAACGGTGGTCAAGCAGGCGCAGTCCATCAAAGACGGCGTAGACCCTTCGGTGTGGGACAACGAAGGCGAACCGGAAGACCCGAGCACCGGCGGAGAACTCACCTGTGCGGACAACCCGCTGGCGACGCATTTCTTCACCCTGGTGGGCGGTAACACCGTGGACGACTGCGGCCGCAAGGACCCGAAGGTGCTGGCCGCGTTCAACGCCCTGATGAAGAACACAGCCGCGGCCGAATCTGCTGACAAGGAGATTCCGTCGCTGCGCGAACGCCTGTTGAGCGGGCCCAGCGCGCCCGGCGAGCTGGTGGTGCTGCAGGGCGAGCCATGGTGGTTCTACACCGCCTGCCAGGCCCACGACTGCCCCGGCACCGCATTGGCGATGCTGTACTCGCCCGATCAGTCGAAGATGGTCGGCCGCCTTACCGCGCGCTGCAGAATCTGGTGGCTGGGTGAACCCAGCGACGAGCAGCGCGCGCTGATCGAGCGCGAGCAGCCGGTGGACAAAGCGATGCTGAAGGAAGAAGGCGAGTCCTGCGAGTAATCGGTGGTGACGCCGGATGATGTTCCGGCGGCCGCATCATGCCGGTGAAAGCTGCCTCACCATGTCGGCGATGATCACGTGGACCAGTGTTCTCAGGAAATGCACTTCGCCTTCCAGGGTTGGGCCGATGTCGAAACGGGTCGACCATTGCTGGTTTTCCTGCAGCACCAGCGCGTAAAGCGCTTGGGCTTCGCTCGTGATGCGGTCGATCTGATGGCGCAGCTGCCGGGTGGCAGCCGGCCTTCCCAGGCCCAGCGCTTCACCGGCAGAAACCAGATGCTCGAAACGAAGGTCGTGGAAGCGCGCGACACCGAGAATGGGCCACGACAGTTCCGAGCGTTCTGGCCAACGTGCGCCCTCGTCGGCATACGCGCGGGTCTCGTAACATGCGGTGGACAGCAGGTCGTAGTGGGGGGCCAGTTCGATGCCCCTGCTGTCGACCAGGAAGCTCAGGTTCTTCAGGTGCGCATCGTTGTTGCCGGTGAGTACATTGAAGATCAACCAGTCGAACAGGCGGACGCGCGTCTTGAGCTTGCTTCTGCATTGCTCGACGATGACCTTCAGGGTGTCGATGCTGCCGAGCGTGTACTTGAACTGCCGGTCGAGGTTGAGCAGCTGGCAGGCGTCGATGGCATGACGGCGATGGATGGCATCGGCGGTGATTTCGCGATCAAAGCGCTCGATGATGAAGACCGGCTCCGGTACGTAGCGGCGCTCGATCTTCGGCACCTGCAGCCCCAAGCGCTGTGCAAGGCGCATCACGAACCACTCGTTGGCCACGCTGTGGGGATAACTGCTGCTGGTGCTGTCAGGCTTGAGGATGTGGGTCGAGGGCTCGGCGCCCAGAGGTTGGTAGAGTTCTCCCCCTGTCTCGATGATTGCCAGCTTGTGCTGGGCACCTGCCAGTGACATGCGCTTGGCGGCACCCGCCGCAAGCGACGTGCGTGGCAGGCCTTGGATACGCGTGGAGAGCTCCGCATCGGGTAGTGGTTTTCTGCCGCCGGGTGGCAGGCGCTCGCCTGGAGGCAGCAGCGTCAACGAGCCTGCCGATTCCGCGCCATAGGCGGCCAGCAATGCGAACGCGTCCGCGCCATCCACCCTGGCATCGGTTGCCATCAGCGTGCGTTGCTGCTCTTCCGGCAGCAGATTGTCGAAGTACCACTGCACGGGGCGTTGGCTGGAGCCATCGAGGATGGCGGTGTCTTGCAGTGGCAACGCAGGCGCCAGTGGAAACCGATGTGCGCTGCCGAGCCACTCCGGCGTATAGGTGAAGCGCCACAGGTTTGCTGCTTCGGTCAGGCGGCCCACCGGCGCTTCGTCGATGCTGACCTGCAGTTCGCGTGGTGGAAGCGGATAGTGCAGTCCAGACAGGACGGTCGTTGTAATGACGTCCTTGAGATCGATACGGGGGGCGCTCATGGCACCTTCCCGTTGGCACGTTTGGCCAGCAGGGCCATCGCTTCGTCCGGCACGTCGATTTCGACATGCAGCCCCAGCTCGTCAAGCACGGTGAACAACTTGCCCCATTGCACCGTGGTACCGCCGCGTTCGACCTTGGCCAGGAAATTCTCGCTGACCCCGATGCCTTCGGCGGTTGCATCCTGGCGCAGTCCCTGATGCTTGCGGGCGGCTCTCACCAGTGGTCCCAAGGCCTCAGCCTTCTCAAGCCTGATCTTCAATGGGAACTCCCCCAGCAGAGCCTGACGCTCTGGATTCGACCCATCGTCTATACCATAGAATCCTCACTGCAGTGAGGATTCTTCGCGCAAAACCCAGGATTCCTTAGAATCCTTTCGATCTTGAGGATTTTTTCGCAAAAGAGCTGGATGCAAGAAAATCCTCATTGAAATAAGGATTTATCTGCAAAGGCGTCCAGCCTGCAAAAAATCCTCATGAACTCAAGGATTCTTTGACGCCGTGAGAGAGCGATGCCTCATCCGGTCCATATGGGCAGCGCCACGAGGGTGGGACGTCCGCGATGAGTGGGGTCCAGGTGGGGCCTGCAAGGAGCGCACCCGGGAACCTCTGCCTGCAGCGCAGGCTCGCATCGTCAACAGGCCGCAGGCAAAGCGTCTGTTACTTGCTCGCGCGCCGCGCGCCTTTCTCGTCTTCGTCCTTTGCTTCGCCCCGGCTCTGCGCGAACTCCGGGAACGTCTTCGCGATCGAATCCTTGTCCGGAAGGATGTAGAACACGCCGCCCTTCTCGAACGTGGATTGCACGATCTGCTCGTAGAACGCAGGCGTGACGTTGATGCAGCCGTGCGTAACGCGGTTGTCGTCCGGCGAAGGTGATGCCAGCCGTTCGGCGCGCTTCTCTTTCGGAGTGCCTGGCGGCAGCGGGTGCATCGACACGGCGGAATCGTAGTCCACCCACAGCACGCGACCGGCATCGTCGGAGGGGCCGTAGCCACCAATGAAACGGCCCGCCGGGGTGGTGCGGTCATGGCCTGGAATCGCACTCAGCGCGAGCTTGGCAACGCCGGGTGCGGAGTGATCGCCGATGGCCGAACCGAACAGCGCCGGTGCGGCACCGCGCAGCTTGCCGTCTCCACCGAAGACCAGTACCTGCGCAGCCGCCTTGTCCATGATCGCGAACGGATAACCCTGGTTGTCCTTGCTGGCGACTACCCAGCCGGCCAGTTCGATCACCGTCTCGGACACGCTCTGGTCAGCGGGCAGTTCATCGACTGCGGCGACCGGGGGTGCAGGTGCGTCCTTGTCCCTGGCGTTGGCTACGCCGCTGCACGCAACGGCCAGTGCCATGGCCAGTGCGGCATGGAGGGCGCGGCGCGCAGGGGAGGAGGAGGTACGAATGGGACGGCTCCTTGCAGTGCAATCTTGGTGGAAGGATGCCAGTGGCCGGTGAAGGCCACTGGTTCCCGATACAGAGATGGATCAGTTCAAACGGTGAGGGAGGATCAGCCGCGCGGCTTGCGGCCCGCTGGTGCCCTTTCAAGCTGCTGCACGCGACCTTCGATCTGGTCCAGACGCTGGTTGGCCTGCTGCGCCGACTGGTTGGCGGACTCGGCACTCTGGGCGGCGCCCTGCACCTTTACATCGAGCTGGTCGAGACGCGAGTTGATCGTTGCAAACTCGTTCTTGTAAGAGGCGCAAGCGCCAAGGCTCACGGTGGCGATGAGCGCCACGCTGAGTGCACGGGCCATCTTCATGTGTTGCGAGGTCAGTTTCATTCCACTCCCTCCTTCGTCTGGGGAAGCTGGAATATAGCGGCGTTTGTTCCCGGCGCTACCAAGCGCTTTCAGCTGGAATTTGAGTACGTGGATGGGCTGTGAAGGCCTGTAAATCAACGAACCTTAACAAGCGGGATCAAGCGAGCTGATCTGCACCGGCGTATCGCCTTGTGCCTGTTCAATATCACCCATTCACCTGCATGAAGCCGGCATCACCGCATGTGCGTCTGTGTGCTTTCGCCTGCTCCGCACGCAGGCTGCCATCCACTTGCTTCCAGCAGCGCTGCAGCGTTTCCAGGCTGGACATCCAGCAGTTCGGCGATGGCGTTGGGCGTGTCGGGCGCGCGCGCAACATAGGCATGGGCGATGCGGTAGCCGATCCAGTAGCCGAGATCTCCGCGGCGCGTATCGTCGCCGGGGCCGTTGTACAGCCACCTCGAAAGATCGGTACCCATGCTGTCCTGCAGGAACGCGCGCTCCAGCGCACACTCGCGACCCTGCGCCCAACGCTGCAGATGCGCGTTGGCCGGTTGTCCGGAGATCCGTTCGGCCACGTATTCGGCGCCGCCTTCCAGCAGCGTCTGATAGAGCAGGGTGGGCTGCTCGACATCAACGCGCGCGCCGGGCTGTTGCACGTGCACGTACTCATGGGCGATCAGGTGCACGAAGCGGTCGCTTGCATCGGCCTGCATCCAGTCGGCATTGCACAGCGCTTCCAGTCCGATGACCACACCTGCTTCGGTGGTAACGCCACCACTGTTGCCGCGGCCCACCAGTACGGTGACCGGAGGAAAGCGCGCAGATGGCAACAGGGCGCCGAGCTGATCGACGGCAGCGGCGACGCGCGTGCGGATCGATGGCAATGCGGCCGCGCAGGTTCTCGCTTTCGCAAACAATGCCGGCTTGTCCTGGATGGCCCTGGCCAGCCGCTCCATCGAGCCGATACGGCTGTCGGTGAAGCTGCGCAGGGCATCCGTACCCGCATCCAGATAGCCGTGCTGCAGATCATCGGCGCTTGGGCGCCCATGGTTGGCGTCCAGCACCTTGAAGAAGCGCGTGACATCGTCTGTCTGTACGACGATGTGCCCGGCAGGACCGACACGCTCAGCCGCCTGTGCCTGCAGTAGCGCGATCGGCGAGGCGATCAGGATCAGTGCCCGCATCAAGCATCGAGCGTGATGCGCGTAAGAAGCCGGCAGCAATGCCATGCGGAGTTCCCTGAACGCCAGCCTTATTTATACACCAGTCAGTTCAATATTCAGGGTTGATTAGACCCCCTAACGGATAATTCACACCTGTCGACCGCCTCCTCTCTCTCCCCCTCCCGGGAGGCGGTCGACGAAACCAAAATAATTAAAGGTGTGTCCCGATGAACAAGAATTCGCTGCTTGCCCTGGGTCTTCTGGCTGCTCTGCCGTTCGCTGCATCGGCAACCGATGGCCTGTCGTACAACTACGTTGAAGGCGGCTACGTGAACACCGATGCCAAGGGCGGCGACGCCGATGGCTGGAAGGTGAAGGGTTCCGTTGCGGTGCACCCGAACTTCCACGTCTTTGGCGACTACAGCGCCCAGGAAACCGACAAGTTCAAGAATGACGTCGACCAGTGGCGCCTCGGTGTCGGCTACAACTACGGCATCGCACCGAACACCGACCTGGTGGCCCGTGTTGCGTACCAGAAGTACGACGAGAAGCGCGGCCTGGACTTCAACGGCTACTCCACCGAAGTGGGCGTGCGCACCGCGTTCAACCCGTACGTCGAAGGCTACGTGATGGCCGGCTACGAAGATTTCAGCAAGAAGCACGGCTACAACCCGGACGGCGAGTTCTACGGCCGCGTCGGCGCCACCGCCAAGTTCAACCAGAACTGGGGCCTGAGTGGCGAAGTGAAGCTGGCCAAGGCCGGCGACCGCGAGTGGTTCGTGGGCCCGCGCTTCACCTGGTAACAAACGCCTGTCGTTAGTGCGTGTTGTGCTGGCGTGTGACTCTCTCTCTCTCCCACACGCCAACCGAAGCCCGGCCTCGCGCCGGGCTTCACTTTTATGGGCCCTGTGGCGCCACAATGCGGCATGGGCGACCCTTCCTCCCTCGCAGGTACTGGCATGGCCTACCAGGAGCATCTGGCGCCTGCGCTGCTGCGTGGCCACTTCGGCCAGCTGTGGCAGAGCCAGCTCCCTGCCGATGCCGATGGGCACATCACCGTATTGCCCGATGGCTGCGTGGATATCCTCTGGCGCGACGGCGCGCTGTTCGTGGTCGGCCCGGATCGGGTGGCTGCACATCCGGCACTGGCACCCGGTGCACAGGTGCTGGGTGCGCGCTTTCGTCCCGGCCAGGCGTTGGCCGCGCTGGGACTGCCACTGGCCGGCATCATTGGACAGGCGGTGCCGTTGGCCGATCTGAAGGGCGGATGGGCCACAGCAGCCGCTGCTTCCATTGGCGATACCGCGCCGGCTCAACGATTGCAGCGGATGGCGCAGTGCCTGCAGCAGCATATGGGCGCGGCCGCACTCGACACCCCGGCGCAGCGTGCACATGTCCTGTTCCAGGCGCTCGCCGGGGGGCACGCCACGCTGGATACGCTGGCGGCGCACTTGAGTTTGAGCCCGCGCAGCCTGCGGCGTTTCAGCCAGTCGCAGTTCGGCTACGGCGCCAAGACGCTGGAGCGCATCCTGCGCCTGCAGCGCTTTCTTCGCCATAGCCGCGCGCTGCCGCAGCACTCGTTGGCGATGCTGGCCGCTGATGCCGGCTATGCCGACCAGGCCCACCTCAGCCGTGAGGCGCGCGAGCTTGCCAGCATGACCGCACGGCAGCTGCGCCTGGAATGGGGCCGATGATGGCCGTTTTGTTCAAGACCGCCGTGCCGCGCTGACCGAAGCTGGGGCTCCCACCCAGGAGTCACGCCATGAGCCACGCCGCACCCCGCGATGCCGAGCGCCGCATCGACAACATCGAATTCAACGTCGCCGACATCGCCCGCAGCAAACGCTTCTACGGCGAGGTATTCGGGTGGTGCTTCACCGACTACGGCCCCGCCTATACCGAGTTCGACGACGGCCGCCTGAAAGGTGGTTTCGTTTCCGACGCGCCGGTGCGTGCGCACGGTGGTCCGCTGGTCATTCTCTACTGCACGGACCTGGCGGATGCACAGCAGCGCGTGGTCGCCGCCGGTGGCGAGGTGGTGCAGGCGGTGTTCGCCTTCCCCGGTGGCCGTCGCTTCCACTTCCGCGATCTGGATGGCTACGAGCTGGCGGTCTGGAGTGATATGGATTGAGGTCTTCGTACCTTCGCCAGTGGACGGAACGAGAACCGCTCCGTCCCCGGTCAGGCGGTTCCGCTATGATCGCCCGCACATCGCCACACGCGATGCGCCCGCCTCAAGCCAGCAGGAACCGCCGTGAACTCCCAGCCCGCACCGATCACCGCCCTCAACCACACGCTCGACAACGAGCCGCAGCAGATCACCGCGCCGCTCACCCATTCGGCGGCGTTCCTGGTGCTGAAGGTGAAGGATGACGAGGCGTCGATCGCCAAGGCACGCGAGGTGCTGGCCAGCACCGATGACCTGATCAAGAACACTGCCATCCGTGAAATCGAGCGCACCTTCACCTGCAACGTGGCCATTGGCCACCGCGTGTGGCAGCCGCTGGTGGGTACCACGCCGCCGCGTGAGCTGGCGCCGTTCCGCGAGATCAAGGGCGCGACCCACACCGCGGTGTCCACGCCGGGCGACCTGCTGTACCACATCCGTGCGCGCACCATGGACCTGATCGTGGCGTTCGAGCGCAACCTGCTGATGGCGTTCGGTGATGCGGTGGAAACGGTCGATGACGTGGCCGGCTTCCGCTACTTCGACGGCCGCGACCTGCTCGACTTCGTCGATGGCACCGCCAACCCGGAAGGGCTGTCGCTGCCTGAAGCCACCATCGTGGGTGATGAAGACCCGGCGCATGCCGGTGGCAGCTACGTGGTGGTGCAGAAGTACCTGCACAACCTCGATGCTTGGCGTGCGCAGAAGACCGAGGCACAGGAAGCGATCATCGGCCGCACCAAGCACGACAACATCGAGCTGGACGATGCACCGGCCGATGCACAGAAATCGCACAAGACCCTGTGCACCATCGAGGACGCCGACGGCGAGCACGAGATCCTGCGTGACAACATGCCCTTCGCCAACCCGGGGCGCGGCGAGTACGGCACTTACTTCATCGGCTACACGCGCCGCCTGTGGGTGATCGAGAAGATGCTCGAGCGCATGTTCATCGGCAATCCCGCGCCGCTGCACGACCGCATCCTCGACTTCTCCACCGCCACCACCGGCGTGACCTTCTTCGCGCCCTCGCGCAAGGTGCTGGCCGACCTCGGCGATTGATCGCGCCGGGCAGCGCCGCCCGCCATCTGCCTGTCATCTACCGCGCCGACCATCAGACGTTGGATGAGAGCGCAGGGGCGGGCGATGGCGATGGCAAGGAACACAACCGGCGCACGCCGCTGGTGGCGGCCGTTGGCCACGCTGTTCGGCGCGCTCGCACTTGGTAGTGCCAGCGTTTCCGCGCAGGAGGCTCCCGCACATTGGATGGCCTATGCCGCCGCCGTGGGTGGCCAGCTGCAGCAGCGCCTGCAGCAGGAGCAGGACCCGCAGGCGCAGCGCGTGCTGGAATGGATGCAGGCACACCCGGATACGCCGACGCCGTTGCCGGTGAGCGTGTGGATCGCGGCGGATGGCCGCATTTCGAAACTCGAATTCGACAGCCTGGGCGACCCTCAGATCGACGCCGACCTGCGCGCGACATTGCAGTCCGCGCCGTTGCAGGCCGCGCCACCAGCCGACATGCGTCAGCCGCTGCGGCTGGGCCTGCTGCTTACCCAGTAGATCCACGCCATGCGTGGATGCGCCTGGTAGATGCCGACCTTGGTCGGCACGCGCACGCCAACCAAGGTTGGCGACTACCGGTAGCCCCCAGCCACGCATGGCGTGGCTCTACTGATCTTGCGGGCGCAGTAGATCCACGCCCTGCGTGGATGTGTTGGGTAGATGCCGACCTTGGTCGGCAGGTGTGCGCCAACCAAGGTTGGCGACTACCGGTAGCCCCAAGCCACGCATGGCGTGGCTCTACTGATCTTGCGGATGCAGTAGATCCACGCCATGCGTGGATATGTTGGGTAGATGCCGACCTTGGTCGGCAGGTGTGCGCCAACCAAGGTTGGCGACTACCGGTAAACCCCAGCCACGCATGGCGTGGCGCTACTGATCTTGCGGGTGCAGTAGATTCAGGCCCTGCGTGGATGTGTTGGGTAGATGCCGACCTTGGTCGGCAGGTGTGCGCCAACCAAGGTTGGCGACTACCGGTAAGCCCCGGCCACGCATGGCGTGGCGCTACTGCGCTGCCACCTGCGGTTCACGGGCAGCTGCGCTCCATGCGCGCAGGCCGAACACGGCCAGGCCGAGGAAGAACACGTACAGCGCTGCGGTCACGTGCAGCGACTTGAACAGGTAGGCACCCACGTAGACCACGTCCACCGCGATCCACACCCACCAGCAGGCCACGTGGCGGCGCGCCTGCCACCACTGGCCGACCAGGCTCAGCGCGGTCAGCATCGCGTCCAGCCACGGCAGCGCGGCATCGGTGAAGGTGTGCATGGCCGCACCCAGCGCCACGCCGCCGCACAGGCCGATGGCCAGGTCGCGCAGCAGCTTGCCGCGCGCCAGTGGCACGATGCGGACGCTGCCCTCGTCGGCGGCGTGCTGCCGCCAGTTGAGCCAGCCGTAGACCAGGAAGCCACCGAAGGCGACCTGCAGCAGGGTGTCCGAGTACAGCTTGGCCTCGGCGAAGACCAGCCCGTACAGCGTCACCGACAGCAGGCCGACCGGCCACGCCACCAGCCGGCGCTTGGCCATCAGCCAGACGCCGAGGATGCTGCACAGCGCGGCGGTCCACTCGAGCATGACGCCGCTCACAGCGCGAACGTCACCGACAGGCGGGCCTGTCGCGGTGCGCCGGGGAACAGGTAGTAGTCACCGCCGCTGCTGCCGGTATCGCGCCAGTAGAAGCGGTTGAACACGTTGTCCACCGACAGGTTCCAGGTCACCGCGCGCTCGTGCAGGCGATGCTGGAAACGCAGGCCAGCGTCGAACACCGAGTAGTCCGGTGCGCGCACGCCACCGTCGGCGCGGGCAACGTTGGCACCGGCATAGCGCCAGCCGCCGGTCACATCCAGGCCCTGCACGAACGGCAGCGCATAGGCCACGTGCACGCTGGCGCGCACCTTCGGCACGTTCACCAGCTGATGGCCTGCATAGGCCGGGGTGCCGGTGTCGCGCGCGCGCGCCTGCAGCACGCTGGCACTGGCCACGATCTGCAGTGCGTCGGTCAGCTGGCCGTTGGCGGTCAGCTCCAGGCCGGTGTGGGTCTGCGTGCCTTCCTCGACGAAGGTGTAGCCGACGTCGCTGCTGTCCGGCTTGGCGTACTGGTAGGGCTGCGAGATGCGGAACACGGCTGCGCCCAGCGTCAGCGCCTCGACCGGCACGTACTTCACGCCCACTTCCAGCTGCCGCGACTGCACCGACGGCAGGAAGGTGTCGGCGTTGCTGGTCCAGAACGGCGCTTCCTGGCCCAGTGAAATGCCGCGCACGTAGCTGGCATAGGCGTTGAGCTGGTCGGTGGCCTTCCACACCACCGCGGTCTGCGGCAGGAAGCGCGACAGGCGGCTGTGCCGCTGCGGGTTTCCACGCTTGTCGTAGGCGTGCTCGTCCAGGCGCACGAAGCGGCCACCGGCCAGCCACTGCCAGTCATCACCGAAGCTCATCCGGTCCAGCGCGAAGAACGCGGTCTGGCGGCTGTCCAGGCGTCGTGCGGACGGCCCTGGCATCTTCGGCGACGGCGCGAACACCGGCACCTGTGCGTCGTGGATGTTGCTGGTGCCGACGTACTCGTTGACGCTCGGGCGCTTGTCTACCGTGCGGCGGAAGTAGTCGGCACCGATGGTCAACTCATGGCCGACGCTGCCGGTCTCGAAGCGGCCGCGCAGCTCGGCACGGGCCTGCTGGTTGCGGCGGGTGTCGTCCGGGCTGCGGTAGTCGTAGACGTCGTAGTCGCCATTGGGCGCGAAGTAGTTGCCCGGCACGCTGCCATCGGCGCACTGCGCGGCGTAGTAGCAGCCGTAGGCGAAGGCGACGTTGTCATCGATGACCGAGCGGCTGTGGCCGACCGAGACGCGCGACTGCCAGGTATCGTTGAAGTCGTAGGTGTGCAGGGCGGTGATGTTGGTGCTGGCGATATCCACCGGCCGCTGCCACGGCTGGTAGCCGAGCAGGAATTCGCGATCCACGCCGTGCGGCAGCTCGCGCGCGCCCAGCAGCTGGTAGCCGGACACCGAACGCTGCGAGCTGGTCTGGTAGTTGGCATCCACTTCCAGCTTGCCGCGTTCGCCAATCAGCCAGTCGGCGGCCAGCGAGTAGAAGTTGCGACGGCCATCGGCGTGCTCGACGTAGGAATTGCTGGAATCCCATGCGGCATTCAGGCGCAGGCCGAAACGCGGGGTGATCCAGTGGCCGACATCGACGGCGACGTAGCGCGAGCCTTCCGAGTCGGTACCGAGCGTGGCGGTGCGCACTTCGGCCGGGCGCTTGCCGATGTAGTTGATGATCCCGCCGGGCGCCATCACACCCGCGGCCAGGCCGGCTTCACCCTTGAGGATCTCCACCGACTGCACGTTCTCCAGCGCAAGGCGCTGTTCGCCGGCGATGGACAGGCCGTTGAAGCGGTAGCCGGTGGCGGCGTCCAGCGCGAAACCGCGGATGGCGATGTTCTGGTAGTAGCCCACCGGCGCATACGCATCGCCCAGCGAGGCATCGTTGCTGGCCAGCTCGGACAGCGAACGCACCTGCCGGCGGTCGAGATAGTCGCGCTCGAGCACGTTCACCGAGGCCGGGGTGTCCTTCCAGGACCCACCACCGAAGGCGTTCACGCGTGAGGTATCGGCCTTCGGTTTGCCGGCCTGCACGCGTACCGCCGCCAGTTCGGTGGGCGAGCGCTCGGCGCCGGTGGCAGCCGCATCGGGGGACGCCTCGGCCTCGCTGGCGTGCAGCGGCAGCGCGGCGCAGAGGGCGAGGGAGAGCAGAGTGGGGCGCAGGCAGCGGTTCATTCGGTTCGTCTTCGGACAACAAGGGAGACGAAGCGACGGCGCGCAGGTGCACCGGCCCATGACGGGGGTGTGGCTGCGGCTCAAAGCTCCCTACGCCGGTGCAAACCGGATCAGGTTCCAAGGGACTCTCTCAGCCTGGCAGATCCAGGCACCCCCGCTTCAGGTGACCATTTCACTACAAATGGTACGGATTTGCGAGCCGGTGCCCTTCAGGCTGCCGCGTGCAACGCCTGCAGCAGTGCCTGTCCCGGCGCGCTGTGGAACCACGCCGGATGCCCCAGCATGAACGGCTGCCACGCCACATCCGCGTTTGCGGTGGAGCCAGTGATGCCTTCGAAGTACTCCACTTCGGACAGTGCGAAGTCGAAATGGACCATCGGCAGCAGTTCGGCCAGCAGGTGCACGCGTGCCGCCGACAACGGCAGCAGCTGGCGGTAGCCGTCGAGCAGGGCCAGTGCGATATCGATGCGCACCGCCTCCATGCCGCGCTCCAGTTCCAGCCACGCCACCGCGTTGCGCTCGATGGCGGTGGCGAGGTCGAACAGTGCGCTGGTGGGGGAGGCCAAACCGAAATCCAGCACAGTACTGATCTGCCCCTCGTGCCACAGCAGGTTGGAGACATGCCAGTCGTTGTGCGCCCACAGCCGTGGCTCGTCGCGCAGGCGTTCGGCCAGGCCGGCATGCCACGGCAGCACGTCGCGCTGCAGCTGCGCTTCCCAGGGAATGCGCGCGAGATAGCGGGCCAGCCCGGGGCGCTTGTGCAGCCCCGCCTTGATGGCCGCGATCGGATCGTCGGCGCGGATCAGATCGTCGCGCGCGACCAGCACATGGGTGCTGCGCTGCGCTGCGTGGTAGCTGGCCGCAGCGCGGTGCAGCCGGGCCAGCATGCGGCCGGCTTCGCGGGCCTGCGCGACATCGGTCAGCAACGACCACGACACGGCATCGCGGTACAGGTCCTCGCCCACGCCCACGGCATGCAGTTCGAAGGTCCATTCGCCGTACTCTTCTGCGGTGTGGCCATCGGTTGCCGCCAGCACCTGCACCACCGGTACGCCGGCGGCAGCGAGATGGGCGATGAAGTGGTGTTCTTCTTCCAGGCAGGCGGCGCTGCGCACACTGTGGTGGTGGCGCTTGATGAACACCGCGCCGTCCCTGCCATTGACGATGGCAGCGGCCGAGAGTGGCCGCGGGCTGTGCCAGTGCGGGTGGCTGTCTGCATCCAGCTGAGGGTAGCGCCGGCGCAGCCACGCAATGTCCGCCGCGCTGATCGGTGGCCAGTCGGCAGCAACCTCGTCGTTGTTGAGGCCCTGCACGCGGTGGGAGGAAGAAGTCATGCCGCAGCCCCAGTGGGGAAAGTCACATCCAAGGCTGCGCATTCAACGCCATGCACGCGGCCAACGCAAACGGGCGGGTCATCGACCCGCCCGTCCGTGCATCGGCATGGGGGATGCCGCGCTGCTTACCAGCCGCGATGGCGGCCGCGGTCGTGGTAGTAGCGGTTGTCGTAGTAGCGCTCGCGCTGCCAGCGACGGTCGTCACCGCGGTCGTAGTAGCCGCTGCGGTAGTAGCCACGGTCGTAACGGCGATCGTAGCGGTCGTCGTAACGGCGATTGTCGTAGTAACGACGATCGTGGCGGTCGGAGGTGGTCAGGTTGCCGATCGCGCCGCCGGCCACGGCACCGCCGACAGTGGCAGCAGGATCACCGTTGGAGAGCAGGTTGCCGGCCACGCCACCGACCACGGCGCCGACCAGGGTGCGCTTGTCCTTCCTCGACATCGCGCTGGCATCGCTGACCACGGCGACGCCGGCCAGCAGGGCCAGGGTCATCGCCAGACCACGGAAGCTGAGTGCGGAAGTACTGAGCATGTTCGTTCTCCTGTGAGGTGCATGCCACGCTGGGCAGGGAGGGCGCGGGGCGCCCCGGCTGCCGTGATGTCCACGCTGGCGTTCCAACATTGCCGGAACATTGCCTGGTCCACCGTGCGGCTTGCGCATTCATCTAGCGGCAGGCGGCATGAAGCAAGGCTGAAAGCGGCCTCGGCCGCTCAGCTGGCAGAAAGGGAAAAGGCCACGCGGACGTGGCCCTCCCTTCTCTCCCAAGGCGCCGCGGGCTTAGACGCCCATCGCCTTCTGGGCCTGCCGGGCCTGCTCCTGCTGGGCGTCCTGCTGCTGATGCAGCACGTTCGGCGCGCCCTGCACGGCACCGCTGCTGAGCGCCAGGCTCTGCTCGCTGGCGGCACGGGTCTCCACCGCCACGCGGCTGGCGGCCGGGTCGCCGATGGTGCCCTGCACGGCGAACAGGCGCTCACCGTTCGGGCTGGGCACCACCGAGTCGATGCGCTGCAGGCCGGCGGCATGCGCCTCCTTGGTCAAAGCCGCAGCAGCGCTTTCCAGCGTGTGGCGGTCCTTGAAGGTCCCGGCCGGCAGCAGTTCCAGACCCTTGCTGGCCTGGATGAACAACGGATTGCGCGGGTGCCGCTCGTCGTTCAGCAACGGCCGTTCGCGTGCGTCCTTGATTGCCTCCAGGGTCTTCGCCCCGACAATGCCGTCGACCACCAGGCCGTTGTCCTTCTGCAGCTGGCGCACTGCCGTGTCGGTGTTGCGGCCGAAGCGGCCATCTTCGACCAGCGGCTTGCCGTCGGCGCCGACGTAGCCCAGGTGGCCCAGCTGCTCCTGCACCTTGCGCACGCCCTCGCTGTGCGCGCCCTGCTTGTACAGTTCGGCGTGCGGCGTGGCAGCGGCCTTGTGCTCGGGCGCAGGCTTGCCCTGGCTCTGCTCGTGCGACTGGGTGCGGTTTTCCAGCAGGTCACGCGCCTTGGACAGCGGATCGGAGGCGTACAGCTTCCAGTTCGGGTGGTCCTTCACCTGCTTGAGGTAGTCCTCGACCGGCATGGTGTGCACGCCCTTGCTGCCGGTGGACTGGCTGATCAGCAGCTTGTCGGTGTTGGGGTCGCGCACCACCATCACGATGTGGTCGATGCCGTTCCAGTGCTCATGGCGGGTCCTGGCCGTATCCAGGCCGATGATCATGCCTTCCTTCAGCGCATCGGGCTTCAGGATCGCGTCGCGGTCCAGCAGCACGCCGGACTGGTCGAACGCCTTGCGCACGATCCCACCGGAACCGAGGTTGCCCAGGTCGATGCGATCAGCCTTGCTGAACACCGCGTGCCCGGCCTTCTGGTTGATCTCGTCCATGGTCCGGTTCTGCAGCGTGCCGACCCAGCCGGAACAGTCGATGTAACCCTGCTCCACGTTCTTGCCGGTCTTGCCCGGTACGTACAGCGCGTGGCCCGGAATGTTGATCGCGTACTTGACGTCGTCGTACTTCACGCCGGCCTCGTAGGCGGCCTGCAGTTCAATGCCTGGCTTCGGTGTGGCAGCTGCCGTTGCGGTTGCCGCCAGCGTGGCTGCACCCGCCGCCACGGCTGCGCTGGCCTGCGCAGGTGCTGCCGGGGTCTGGCCCTGGCCCTGCACTACCGCCTGCGGTTCGATGTTCTTTTCCGGAATGCTGATCGCTGCGTACTTGTGGATGTAATAGCTGGAGAACGTCCGCGCCAGGTCGCCGTCGTTCATCCCGCGCATCTCGGCCAGGGTGTGGCCGGTCAGCGCCTTCGCGTCGGAGCCGATCTGGTTCAGCACGTTGCGGCGCATGTTGATCTCGTCGCCGTGGCTGTTGCGGACCACACCGAAGGTGCCGGTGGCAATGGCAGTCTGCACCGAGCCGTAGCCGGCGCTGCCCTGCTGGTGGGCCAGGTACAGGTCCAGTCCGGTGGGCGTGTTGCCCCCGGACAGGTACGGGTTGCCGGTGCGCTCGTTGCGGCGCGCCATCGAGTCCAGGTTGTCCTGGTACATCTGCGCGGCCGCTTCGGTGTTGCGGGTGGGATCGAACTCGTGGCCGGTCAGGTGGTACTGGCGCGCGGAGCCGGGCACGAACTGGAACAGGCCCTTGGCGCCGGATGAGGTGTTGTGGGCGCGCTCGTTGAAGGTGCCGCCGGTCTCGATGTGCGCGAAGCGCATGAAGTCATCCACAGGGATGCCCTTCTGCCTGGCGACCTGCTCGACGATGTCCAGGACTTCCTTTTTGCTGTAGTCATGCTGTGCCATGACGTTTTCCTCGGGGTTGATGGAGCGGCGCGTGCCGCGAATCGCCAACCGGACTCATCCGTGAGTCAAGAACATGTCGGTCAACAGGGAAACCGCGCGTGGCGGGTGCTATCAGGGCGCGACGTACTGCTGGGTCGCGCTGTCGAAGGTGTAGTGCACGGCGTCGCCGGCACCCAGTGCGCGGGTCTTGCCGGGGCCTTCGATGGTGGTGCCCTTGAAGGTCACGGTCAGTCGTGGCAGGCCGTTGCCGTCGGCAGCGAAGGCCAGTTCGCCATCGCTGTCGGTGCAGGGCATCACGTTGCCGTCGTCGCAGGCGGCACTGTTGTCCTCACCCGTGCGCACTGAACCGACATAGCGCCAGACCTTGCTGTCCACGTCGTCTTCGCTGCGCCTGGGGTTGAACAGCAGCAGCGCATAGCCGGTGCTGCTGATGCCGCGGTCGAAGCTGCTGGTCGGCACCGCCAGCAGCAGGCGACCATCGGCCGTGCGATGTTCAAGCGGCTTGCGCCGGGTATCGACATCGTCGGCCTTGTCGTACGCGCCCAGTGCGCCGATGGTCCATTCCTGGCCACGGAACTTCCATGGCTTCCTGGCGTCGGTGCCGGCCAGCACGAAGGTGGCCTCGGCAAGGTTGGCGCGGTCATCCGGACCGGCCGGCGTCTGCTCGCCCGGCTTGCCGTAGTGCTCGCGGGTATCCCAGGAGAAACCCGTGTAGTACGTGGTGCCATCGAGAGTGAAGGTGTGGCCGAACCAGAAGGTCGCCACGCTGCCGTTCTGGACCTCATAGGAGGTCGCGCCATCGCCGTCCACCTGGTAGGTGAAATACATCACGGTCGGCGCGTCGGGCGGGGTGGTGGCGGCATCGGGGGTGGGGGTCTGCATCGGGGCAACATCCTGTCGGGGCGCATTGGCAGCCTGCGCAGGGGCGCCGGGCTGGGAGGACGAGGGGGCCGGATCGGCGGCGCTGCAGGCGGCAGCGGAAAGAGAGACGAGCAGGCACGCCGCGAATGCGCGCAGAGGCCGTAACGGCAGGGTCCAACGTAGCTTGGGGGGATGATGCATGCGCCTCTCCATGGTCAGCGTTGCCGGGCCAGACGGCCGGCAGGAAACCGCGCCACGTCCACCAGGGACGGGAGCGAGGACATGAGCCGGTCGATTCCTTCGACCTCGCATTGAGAACTCACGCCGGACCATCTTGGCACAGATCGGCGGCCGGTCAAAGAGGGCGATGGCAGCTGCCCTTCTTGTGTGATCTGGCTCTCAGATCTTGCCGTCGCGCAGGTAATCGAACAGCTCGGCGTCGCCCTTGAGGCCCAGTTTGAGCATGGCGTCACCCTTCTGCCGGCTGATGGTACTGACGCTCTTGTGCAGCTGCAGCGAGATTTCCTTCACGGTCATGCCGGTGCCCAGCAGCCGCAGCACCTCCACCTCGCGTGGCGACAGTGGCTTGCCGTCGCCCTCGCGCATGCGCCAGCTGCCAGCGGCCTCGACCCGCTCGCGCAGGCTGCGGCTGATGTAGGGCTGGCCCCGGTAGACCGCCTGGATGGCCTGTGGCAGTTCGTCCATCGACGAACTCTTGTCGACCAGGCCGAGCACGCCGCTGTCGAGCACCATGCGCAGGATCGCCAGGTTGTTGGAGACACTGAGCATCAGCACCGGCAGGTCGGGATGACGGCGGCGGATCATGCCGATCATGGCGAAGCCGTCGGCCTGGGGACTGCCCGGCATGGAGTAGTCGGTGACCAGCAGGTCACAGGGTTGGCTGCCGAGCAGGGCCATCAGCGCCTGCGCGCTGTCGGCTTCGCCGACCACGCGGCCCACCCCGCTCGATTCGATGACGGCACGGGTACCGATACGGACCACCGGGTGGTCGTCTGCGATGATGATGCGCAAGCTCATGCTCTAGTATGGCCACCGGGCACGCCGGACCGCGACCATCGCGGTTCCTGGCAGATTCTAGGAGATCAACGCCGATGCGTAGCTGGGCTGTTCGCGGGCTGGTCCTGCTGCTGGCCGTGCTGGTGCTGCCTGCGGCGCTGGCACAGGCGGTGCCTGGGCTGTTGCCGCTCAGCCCGCTGCAGCGCGAGTACCTTGCCGCGCATCCGAGCATCGTTCGTGGGCCAGTATGACAGTGGCTGGCCGCCGTTCGAGTCCCTCCGTGATGGCCAGCAGGTCGGCCTGGGCCCGGATTATCTGTCGCTTCTCGCCCGTCAGCTGGGCGTGAAGGTGGAGGCACGGCGCTATCCCGACTGGACATCCGTGCTGGATGCGGCATGTCGTGGCGAGATCGATGTAGTGATGAATGTCGGTCTCAGTGCCGACCGCACCCGCTGCATGGTCTATACCGCCGCCTATGGCGAGGCAGCGCTGGCCCTGGTGGGACGCCCGGATGACCTGCGTGCCTCCGACATCCCCGACCTGGATGGACTGCGGGTGGTGATCGAGCAGGACTTCCTGACCGGCCCGCAGGTGCGGGCGCGCTTTCCCCGGGCACGACAGCTTGTCGCAAACAGCTCGTTGGCGGCGCTGGAGATGGTCAGAGACGACAAGGCAGACGTTTACATCGGCAATGCCTACGTGGCCACCGAACTGATCGCACGCGAGGACCTGCAGGGGGTCGTGCTGCTGCGTCCCAGCGATCTGCCGCCCGAACGGCTGCACTTCGGTGTTCCCAACAGCAAGCAGCCGTTGGCCGAAGCATTGGACCTGGCACTGGCTGCGACCAGCCAGGCCCAGCGCGATGCGCTGGTGCAGCGCTGGCTGCCACCTCCGCAGTGGTCGGCATCGGCACAGCTGGCGTTGAGCCAGGCCGAGAAACGGGTATTGGAGCAGCCGTTGAAGATCGGCTTCGCGCCGAACGCGGCGCCGCTGTCGTTCGCGGACCAGGATGGCAACCCCAGTGGCCTGGCCAGCGAATACCTGCGGCGCCTGCTGCAGGCTGGCGCCAACCTGCAGGTGGAAAACAGCCACGACTGGTACGAGGTACGCGAGAAGGCGCGCCGCGGCGAGCTGCAGGCGGTGATGGGCATTCCTGCCGATTCTCGCTACCTGGGCCCGGACTGGGTGTTCAGCCAGCCCTTCATCAGCGTGCCGAACGTGATCGTCAGCCGGCGTGACAGCCCGGCGTTGCTGGGCCTGTCCGACCTGCAGGGCAAGCGGGTGCTGCTGTCCGATCCGGAACGTGTGCGTGGCTA
Source organism: Stenotrophomonas sp. GD04054 (assembly GCF_029836955.1). Lineage (NCBI taxonomy): Bacteria > Pseudomonadati > Pseudomonadota > Gammaproteobacteria > Lysobacterales > Lysobacteraceae > Stenotrophomonas > Stenotrophomonas sp. GD04054. The sequence goes on from NZ_JAOECR010000010.1 coordinate 83,602, forward strand.
TGTGCTGCAGCAGGCGCCGCAGGCGCGGATCATCGCGGCACGCAGCGCGGAACAGGCCCTGCAGCGTCTGATCAATGGCGACGCCGATGCCTACGTAGGCAACCTGGCACTGGTTGACCATCTGCTGCGCAACCGCTTCCCGGGGCGCCTGCAGGTGGCGGCACCGGCAGGTTTCAACGATCAGCTGGTGCTGGCGGTTGAGCGCCGCCATGCCGCCCTGGCCACCACCTTCGACCGCCTGCTGCTGCAGATGACGCCGCGCAAGCGCGAGGCCCTGCGCGGGGACTGGCTGGCCGTCGAGTACCGCAACGGCCTGGACTGGAACAGCGCGATGCGCTGGGGCGTGCCGCTGCTGCTGGTGCTGCTCACCGCGCTGCTGGTGCACGCCATCGGGCATTGGCGGCTGCGCCGCGAGGTGGCCGGACGGCGTCACCTGGAACAGCGCCTGGCCGAAGTCACCGACAACCTGCCTGCCGTGGTCTATCAGGCTCGCCGCGCGGCAGACGGAACCCTCAGCTTCCCGTTCATTGCCGGTGACCTGCAGGCGTTGTTCGGGATCAGCCGGCAGCAGGCCGAACAGGACGCAATGTGCCTGCTGGAGCGCATCGAGGAAGACGACCGCGAGCACATCCTGCATGCGGTCGAGCAGGCGGCGCGCCAGTTCGCACCGCTTGTTCTCGAGTTCCGGCTGCGACCTGAGGGCACCGGCGCGCGCTGGGTGCGCAGCCAGGCCCATCCCTATGCGGCGGAAGCGGGCGTGGTCACCTGGAGTGGATACTGGGTGGATGTCAGCGAGGCGCGTGCACAGGCCGAGGCCCTGACTGCGGCCAAGGCTGACGCCGAACAGGCGGCGGAGGCGAAGTCGCGTTTCCTGGCGACCATGAGCCATGAAATCCGAACGCCGATGAGTGGCGTGCTGGGCATGCTGGAAGTGCTGGCACATTCGCCGCTGGATGCCGAGCAGCAGCGCATCCTCGGGGTGATCGAGGATTCGGCGCAGATGCTGCGGCAGATCCTCGACGATATTCTTGACTACTCGCGGCTTGAGGCCGGCGCGCTGCGCCTGGAACCGGTGCCGCAGCCGCTGCGGCCATTGCTGGAAAGCGTGTGCCGGTTGTTGTCGGCGCAGGCCAGTGCACGTGGGCTGGACCTGCACGTGCAGATCGACCCGCAGCTGGCGGCCGCGCACGAAGTGGATGGCGTGCGCCTGCGCCAGATCGTGTTCAACCTGCTCAGCAACGCCATCAAGTTCACCGTGCGCGGCGAAGTGCGGCTGCAGCTGGACGTGCTGGGGCCGACCGCCGAAGACGGCAGCCAGCCGCTGTGCCTGAGCGTCACCGACACCGGCATCGGCATCGCGCCGGAACAGCTGCAGCACCTGTTTGCGCCGTTCACCCAGGCCGGTGCCTACATCCAGCGCGACCATGGGGGTACCGGCCTGGGCCTGAGCATCTGCCAGCGCCTGGTGCAGATGATGGACGGCGAGCTGGAGCTGCACAGCACGCTGGGCGAAGGGACCCGCGCCGAGGTGCGGCTGTCGCTGGTGGAAGCCGGCAGCGGTGATGTGGAAGCGCTGGTCGCCGAGCAGGAACAGGCCTCGCTGCTGCCGCCGGCGCTGCGCCAGGCGCGGGTGCTGGTGATCGAAGACCACCCGACCAACCAGGCGATGATGGCCTGGCGACTGCAGCAGCTGGGGGTGCCGCATGTGATGGTCGGTGACGGCCAGCAGGGCTTGGATCGGCTGTCGTCGGAGAGTTTCGATCTGGTGATCACCGACTGCCGGATGCCGGTGCTCGATGGCTTCGGTTTCACCCGCCTGCTGCGCGAACGCGAGGGCCGCAACGGCCAGCCGCGGCTGACCGTGCTGGCGCTGACCGCCAGCGTGCTGGATGACGATGCACGGCGCTGCCGCGAGGCCGGCATGGACGAAGTGCTGGCCAAGCCGCTGTCACTGGCCACGCTGCGCACCGCACTGCTGCGCTGGTTGCCGCAGGCGCAGGGACAGTCGTTCGAGGAGCCGCAGGCCGGGTCCGCTGCCGACGATGGTGGGACGCTGCCCGATCTGGACAGCCTGCAGCGGCGCTTCGGCTCGCGTGCGGTGGCCGAGCAGCTGCGCGACAGCCTGTTGCAGGCCAGCGAAGGCGATCTTGCCGCCGTGCAGCACGCGCTGCAGGCTGGAGATCGCGAGGCGGCCGCGCTGCACCTGCATCGTCAGGCCGGTGGGTTGGGCGCGGTGGGGGCAACGGGACTGGCCGGGCAGGCCAACGCACTGGTCGAGCGCCTGCAGGATGCGGCGGAAACCGATGTGGCGCCGTTGTTCACAGCAGTGGCGGAATTTGTGGCACGGCTGCAGCGACAGCTGCAGCGCCTGGCTCACTGAGCCGACTGCTGCTGCAGGTAGGCGATCACCAGTGCGCGGCGTTCGGCGCTGGGGAAGGCGTTGTACATGCGCGTGCCGGGTACCACGTGGGTGGGCGACTGCAGGAACGCATCCAGGGTCTGCGCGGTCCAGGTGATATCGGCGCGGCGCATGCCGTCGGAATAGCCATAGTCCGGCAGGCTGCCAGCGCGGCGGCCGATCACGCCGTGCAGATTGGGTCCGAAGCGGTGGATGCCACCAGGTTGCACGGTGTGGCAGCCGGCGCACAGCTCGAACGCGCGCTGCATGGCCTGCTGCTGCGCCTGTTCCGGCGTGGCCGGTGCCGCAGGCGGGCGCTGGCAGGCCGTGGCCGTCAGGGTCAAAGCAATGGTGATGAGCAGGCGGAAAGCACGCATGGGCGGGCAGGATAGCGACGCAGCGGGGCAGGTGGGCTGCGACACGCGGTCGCAGCCCGGAGCAATCACATGCCCGAATAGTTCGGGCCGCCACCGCCCTGCGGGGTCACCCAGACGATGTTCTGGGTCGGGTCCTTGATGTCGCAGGTCTTGCAGTGCACGCAGTTCTGCGCGTTGATCTGCAGGCGCGCGTTATCGGCTTCACCGACGAACTCGTACACACCCGCCGGGCAGTAGCGGGCTTCCGGGCCGGCGTACTCGGCCAGGTTCACCTTCACCGGAATGCTGGGGTCCTTCAGCGTCAGGTGGCTGGGCTGGTTCTCGTCGTGGTTGGTGCTGCTGAGGAACACCGAGCTGAGACGGTCGAAGGTCAGCACGCCATCCGGCTTCGGGTAGGCGATGCGGGTGTGCTTGGCCGCCGGCTCCAGGCAGACGTGATCCGGCTGCGTGCGGTGCAGGGTCCACGGCGGATTGCGCACGCCCAGCTTTGGCAGCAGCCACTGCTCCACGCCGGTCATCAGCGTGGCCACGGTCTGGCCCTTCTTGAACCACTGCTTGAAGTTCTTGGCCTGCTGCAGTTCGGTGAACAGCCAGCTGGCTTCGAACGCCTTCGGGTAGGCGCTCAGTTCATCGTGCTGGCGGTCGGCGGCCAGCGCGTCGAACGCGGCATCGGCGCACAGCATGCCGGTCTTGATCGCGGCATGGCTGCCCTTGATGCGGCTGGCGTTGAGGTAGCCGGCCTCGCAGCCGACCAGCGCGCCACCGGGGAACACGGTCTTGGGCAGCGACAGCAGGCCACCGGCGGTGATCGCACGCGCGCCGTAACCGATGCGGGCGCCACCCTCCAGGTGCTTGCGGATGGACGGATGGGTCTTGAAGCGCTGGAATTCCTCGAACGGGCTCAGCCACGGGTTCCTGTAGTCCAGGCCAACCACATAACCGATGGCGACCTTGCCGCCGTCGGCGTGGTACAGGAACGCACCACCGTAGGTGTCACTGTCCAGCGGCCAGCCGGCGGCGTGCACCACCAGGCCCGGCTCATGCTTGGCCGGGTCGATCTGCCACAGTTCCTTGATGCCGATGCCGTAGGCCTGCGGGTCCTTGCCTTCGTCCAGCTTGTAGCGCGCGATCAGCTGGCGGCCGAGGTGGCCGCGTGCGCCTTCGGCGAAGATCGTGTACTTGGCCTGCAGCGCCATGCCCCGTTCGAAGGTCGGGCCGAGGCTGCCGTCCTTCTCGATGCCCATGTCGCCGGTGGCCACGCCGATCACTTCACCGTTGTCGCCGTACAGCACCTCGGCTGCGGCGAAGCCTGGGAAGATCGCCACTTCCAGCGCTTCGGCCTGCTGCGCCAGCCAGCGGGTCACTTCACCCAGGCTGATGATGTAGTTGCCTTCGTTGTGGAAGCACTCCGGCAGCAGCGCATTGGGCGTGCTGCGTGCGCCGGTTTCGCTGAGGAACAGGAATTCGTCGCGGGTGACCTTCTGCTTCAGCGGTGCGCCGCGCTCGGCCCAGTCCGGGAACAGTTCGGTCAGTGCGCGCGGATCCATCACGGCGCCGGACAGCACGTGCGCGCCCGGTTCGGAGCCCTTCTCCAGCACGCACACCGACAGGTCGCGGCCGGCTTCGATCGCGCGCTGGCGCAGGCGGATCGCGGTGGCCAGGCCGGCGGGGCCGGCGCCGACGATCACCACGTCGAACTCCATTACTTCACGCGGGGGCAGGGCGTTGGCTTCAGCGCTCATCGATTGCATGACTCGTGGGTAGGGCCGGCATCGGGGCCACCGGCGGTGCCTGGGAATCGCGCGTGCAGCCACGAGCGAAACGGTTGTTTGAATGTGTCAGGGTACCGGGCCGCGCGTGATCGAGCTAGATCGACGATGTTCACGTCATGATTGCTGCGGTGCAGCGTAATGCACGTGGCCGGGTAGGTGCCAACCTTGGTTGGCACATTGTTTCACCGCCCGGACCCGCTTCCGTGTGGACCAAGGTCCACACCTGCCAGACGCGATGCTTGCGGATGACCGACAATGGCCGGGTCCTGACTGCGCGTGAGTGCCATGGCTTTGCATCCGTACGATCTGTTCGATGTCCGTTCCCTGCTCAACGAGGAAGAGCGCGCGGTGCAGGAGAGCGTCGCCCGTTTCACCAACGAGCGCGTGCTGCCGATCATCGGCGATGCCTTCGACCAGGCCCGCTTCCCCGATGAACTGGTGCCGGAGATCGCGTCACTGGGCCTGCTCGGTGCGACCCTGCCGACCGAGTACGGCGGTGGTGGCCTCGGCGCGGTCAGCTACGGCCTGATCTGCCAGGAGCTGGAGCGCGGCGATTCGGGCCTGCGCAGCTTCGTCTCGGTGCAGAGCTCGCTGTGCATGTACCCGATCTATGCCTACGGCAGCGAGGAGCAGCGCCAGCAGTGGCTGCCGGCGATGGCGCGCGGTGAGCTGATCGGCTGCTTCGGCCTGACCGAGGCACACGGCGGTTCCGATCCGGCCAGCATGAAGACCCGCGCGGTGCGCGACGGCAGCGACTGGCGCATCAGCGGCAGCAAGATGTGGATCACCAGCGGCCCGGTGGCCGATCTGGCCATCGTCTGGGCGCAGACCGAAGACGGCATCCAGGGCTTCGTGCTGGAAAAGGGCATGGCCGGCTTCACCACGCAGGAGATCAAGCACAAGATGAGCCTGCGCGCATCGCTGACCGGCGCGCTGTTCTTCGACGACGTGCGCGTGCCCGACAGCCACCGCCTGCCGAACGTGAAGGGCCTCAAGGGACCGCTGGGTTGCCTGACCCAGGCCCGCTACGGCATCAGCTGGGGCCCGATCGGAGCGGCCATTGCCTGCCTGGATGAAGCGCTGGGCTATGCCAAGGAACGCGTGCTGTTCGGTCGCCCGCTGGCGGCCACGCAGAGCGCGCAGATCAAGCTGGCCGAAATGGCCCGCCGCATCACCACCGCGCAGCTGCTGGCGCTGCAGCTGGGCCGCCTGAAGGAAGCTGGCCAGCTGCAGCCGCAGCAGGTCAGCCTGGCCAAGTGGAACAACTGCCGCATGGCCATCGACATCGCCCGTGAGTGTCGCGATCTGCTGGGCGGCGCCGGCATCACCACCGAGCATGTAGCGATCCGGCATGCGCTGAACCTGGAATCGGTGATCACCTATGAAGGCACCGAGACCGTGCACCAGCTGGTGATCGGCCGCGAACTGACCGGCATCAACGCGTTCTGAGTGCACCGGTAGTGCCGGCCGCTGGCCGGCATTGCCCAGTAGCGTATTCGCAGGCGAGCGATCGGTGTACCGAACCGCGCACCGTACCGAGATGGGTTCAAGGACAGCCTGTACCGCGCGGCTGTTGGGTCCGCCTTGAAGCGAGCCGAGCACCGCAGGTCCGGCGGGGGCGAAGAGGCGCGGGTGTCTGAGCGCAGCGAGTTCCGCGCCGTCCCCCGGCGGGCCGAGGAGCGCAGGGCACCGGTGCGCAGCACCGGCTCGCGGATGGCGGCGCGTTTCTTTTGGTTACTTTTCTTTCCGCGCGGAAAGAAAAGTAACGCCCATGAACGCATGCGCCCGCCACAGCAACGACCAGGCAGAAGAGAGACGCGTGGCGTTACGCCCCGCCCGCAAACCCGTGCTGCCGCCACGCTTCGTACATCACCACCGCAACGGTGTTGGAAAGATTGAGGCTGCGGTTGTCCGGCCGCATCGGCAGGCGCAGGCGGCGGCCATCGGGCAAGGCATCGAGCACGTCCTGCGGCAGGCCGCGGCTTTCCGGGCCGAACAGGAACGCATCACCATCTTCAAAGGCCACGCTGTCGTAGCGCACGCTGGCCCGGGTACTCAGTGCGAACAAGCGCTTTGGTGCGATCCGCGCCAGCGCGGTGTCCAGGTCGGGGTGGACCTGCAGGCGCGAGTATTCGTGGTAGTCCAGGCCGGCGCGCTTGAGCTGCTTGTCTTCCAGTGCGAAGCCGAGCGGCTCGACCAGGTGCAGTTGCGCGCCGGTGTTGGCGCAGAGTCGGATCACGTTGCCCGTGTTGGGCGGGATTTCCGGTTGGAACAGGATCACATGGAACTGGGGCGCGGCATTCATCGGCGCAGTGTACCTGCGACGACCGCCGCCTTTACGGCGCACGCCCTGCGCTGGGCAGGGCGGCACCGGTTACGGGCGCAGCAGGACCTGGGCGGTTTCGGTGGCCAGGGCCTGCAGGTCGGCGGCGCTCGGGCGCACCTGCAGGGCCGGCAGGTTGACGATGACCGAGTTGGCGACGTTGGTGGCGGCAGCAGCCAGGGTGGCGGCGTAGCGCTGGGCTTCCATTTCGGCGGCCAGGGCGACGCGCTGTTCCAGGCTCGGGCGCACTTCCACCGAGGCCAGGGTGGTGATCGGCATCGCGGCAGCAACCGGGGCGGCAACGTAGCCATTGCGCTCGGCCAGCTGGTCTGCGCTCGGGCGCACTTCCACGGTGGCCAGGGTCGGGATGCCGCTGGCCTGTTCCCAGGCCTGCTGGGCCAGCTGGTCGGCGGCCGGGCGGACCTGCACGGTGGCCAGGGTCTGGATGGATTCGGAGGCCTGCACCGACGAAACAACCGCGGTGCCGGCGATCAGGGCGATGGCGATGGCAATGGTCTTGGCGTTCATGACGGGGCCTGTTTAGTGTTGGTGATCAGTGGTGTGGTAGTAATGTAGTACACCGATTCTGGGCTTGCAAGGAAAATTTTCGGTTTCCTGCATTTGTTCAGTCTTCAGTCAGCTTTAATCTGAAGCCCTTCCTGGCGCAGGAAGTACCAAGCAATCCCCGTGCCAACTTTTAGTTGTTGATTTGCAAGAGTTTTTTTTTGGTCGAGAAGTGTCCGGTAGGCGGACACCTGTCCATTCGATGTGCTGCGGACACTGTCCGGACGGTCCTGGCGGGCGCTTGTGACCGGTCAGGCAGCGCAGATCGGCGCTGCGGATGGGGCACAGGGGCAAACACCCCCAGTGACTGCTGGCCGATTCCTGCCGCTGCGTGCGCAGGCTAGGATCGGGGTTCACCTATGTGACCAAGGATCCGGATATGTCTCTCGCCCTTCGCCCGCGCGCTGCACTGCTGGCCGTCGCCCTCAGCACCGCCCTGGGCACGCTTGTGCCTTCCCATGCGCTGGCGGCCAAGCCGGCCGCACCGGCCAAGGTCGATATCCCGTATGAGCAGTTCACCCTGCCCAACGGCCTGCGCGTGATCGTGCATACCGATCGCAAGGCGCCGATCGTCGCCGTCAACGTCTGGTACCACGTGGGCAGCAAGGACGAACCGGCCGGCCGTACCGGCTTCGCGCACCTGTTCGAACACCTGATGTTCCAGGGCAGCGAAAACCACGACGGCGAATTCTTCGAACCGTTCAAGCAGGTCGGTGCCACCAACCAGAACGGCACCACCAATACCGACCGCACCAACTACTTCGAGAACGTGCCCACCACCGCGCTGGACATGGCGCTGTGGATGGAGTCGGACCGCATGGGCCATCTGGTCGGTGCGATCGACCAGGCGGCGCTGGACGAGCAGCGTGGCGTGGTGCAGAACGAGAAGCGCCAGGGCGAGAACCAGCCCTACGGTCAGGCCTGGGACCAGCTCAACAAGGCGCTGTACCCGGTAGGCCACCCGTATCACCACGGCGTGATCGGTTCGATGAACGATCTGAACGCGGCGTCGCTGGATGACGTGAAGACCTGGTTCCGCACCTGGTACGGCCCGAACAATGCGGTGCTGGTGCTGGCCGGCGACATCGACCTGGCCACTGCCAAGGAAAAGGTCGGCAAGTACTTCGGCAGCATCCCGGCCGGCCCGACCATGGCGCAGCCGGCAGTGAACGTGGCCAAGCGCAGCGCCGACACGCGCGAGACGATGACCGACAAGGTGCCGCAGGCGCGCATCTACCGCGCCTGGAACGTGCCGCAGGTCGGCACCACCGATGTCGATCAGCTGCAGCTGTTCGCGCAGGTCCTGGGCGGTGCCAAGTCCTCGCGCCTGAGCCAGCGCCTGCAGCACCAGGACAAACTGGTGGACAGCATCGCCTCGGGCCTTTCGACCTCGCAGCTGGGTTCGAACTTCGTGATCATGGCGACGGTCAAGCAGGGCCAGGATCCGGCCAAGGTCGAGAAGATCATCGACGAGGAACTGGACCGCCTGATCAAGCAGGGCCCCACCGCGGCCGAGCTGGAGCGCGCCAAGACCGGTGCCCGCGCCGGCTTCATCCGCGGCATCGAGCGCATCGGCGGCTTCGGCGGCAAGGCCGACGCACTGGCCGAGTGCGCGGTGTTCACCGGCGACCCGGGCTGCTTCCGCACCTCGCTGGCCAACATCGAGAAGGCCAGTGCCGCTGATCTGAGCCGGCTGGGCGCGCAGTGGCTGGACAAGGGCAGCCACACCCTGGTGATCGCACCGGGTGAGCGTGTGGCGCTGAAGGAAGACCCGAGCCAGGCGCCGAAGCCGTTCAACGTTCCCGCGGTGGACCCCAAGTACAGCACCCTGCCGGAGCAGGTCGACCGCAAGGCCGGCGTGCCGCAGACCCGCGAGTTCCCCCAGTTGAAGTTCCCGGCGCTGCAGCGCGCCACGCTGAAGAACGGCACCCAGGTGATCCTGGCCGAACGCCATGAGATTCCGGTGGTGCAGTTCAGCTACCAGTTCCCGGGCGGCTTCAGCGCCGACCAGGGCCGCAAGCCGGGCACCGCCAACTTCACCATGAGCCTGATGACCGAAGGCGCCGGCAAGCTCGGCTCGCTGGCCTTCGCCGATGCTGCCGATGCGCTGGGCGCCAGCCTGGATGCCTCGGCCGGCCTGGACTCGATGAGCGTGGACCTGTCGGCACTGAAGGAAAACCTGGCACCGTCGCTGGCGCTGTACCGCGACCTGCTGCGCGAGCCGCGCTTCGAGCAGGGTGAGATCGACCGGGTCAAGGCGACCTGGATCGCCGGCATCCAGCAGGAGAAGGTCAACCCGGGTGCGGTGGCGATGCGCGTGCTGCCGCCACTGCTGTACGGCAAGGGCCACCCGTATGCCATTCCGTTCACCGGCAGTGGCGATGAGGCGGCGATCAGCGGCCTGACCCGCGAAGATCTGGTTGATTTCCACCACGACTGGCTGCGCCCGCAGAACGGCACCCTGATCGTGGTCGGTGATACCACGCTGGCGGAAATCGTGCCGCTGCTGGACAAGCAGCTGGGCGACTGGAAGGCTGCCGGCGATGCGCCGCAGGTGAAGGCGGCGACCGACGTCGCATTGCCGAAGGGCCCGCGTGTGTTCCTGATCGACCAGCCGGGCGCGGTGCAGGCCAACCTGTTCGCCGGCCAGGTGGTCGCGCCGTCCAGCGCCACCAGCTCGACCCGCTTCGATATTGCCAACGGCGTGATCGGTGGCGACTTCACCTCGCGCCTGAACATGAACCTGCGTGAGGACAAGCACTGGTCGTACGGTGCGCGCAGCAGCGCGATCAATTCGGTGGGCCAGCGCCCGTGGATGGCCAGCGCGCCGGTGCAGATCGACAAGACCGGCCCGGCGATGGCGGAAATGCGCAAGGAAATCGCCGCGTTCGCCGACGGCAGCAAGCCGGCCACCGCCGCCGAGGTCAACCGCATCCGCAACATCCAGACCCTGAGCCTGCCCGGTGCCTATGAGACCGCCAGCGCGGTGGCGTCGACCATCGGTTCGATCGTGCAGTTCAAGCGCCCGGATGACTACGTGCTGCGCCGCAAGGCCGAGATCGAGGCGATGACCCCGGCACAGGTGCAGCAGGCCGCCGCCGAGATCAAGCCGCAGGCGCTGACCTGGGTGGTGGTGGGTGACCTCAAGCAGACCGAAGCGGCCGTGCGCGCGCTGAACCTGGGCGAGGTGACGGTGATCGATGCCGAAGGCAATCC